>NZ_JBCMFH010000019.1:0-81560 GCF_043848115.1 Salmonella sp. 2020_1395
AGTAAAAGAGTCCGTGGCAATTTATAACCATGAACGGCCACACCTGGCCCTGAAATACAAAACGCCCGATGATGTTCATCAGGCGTTTTACAGACAAAAAACTGTCAACCTATATCAGGACTAGTCACCTTCGGTGCCATATTGTTCAGTTTCAAAGAACGACGAATAAGCTGAATGGTAAAATTATTGTGAGAAAAGCAGAGGCCTGAATGCAGACCTCTGCTTTGGTTTATCTATTCAGGTTATTTGCCTCTGGCCAGTTTCAATGCCCAGGCGCCGCTCATCACCAGCAGCAGAATCAGGCACAACCCAAAGGCCAACATACATGCCTGCGCCATGTTCATAAAGTGCCAGGGCGGAAGCAGATACCAGCCTTCAGACTGCTGGTAGAGATCGACAAACCACTGCTGTACGCTACTGAGCGTTACGCCATCAGGGACGATAGGCGCGTCATAACCGCAGTCTCCGGTAGGTTTAAACCACTCCGGTGCCCATTCCGCCAACGGTAAGTTGAAAGGAAAGGTCGGGTCAGTCGAACATCCTTGCACGCCAAAAAGTGAATCGGGGTCCGCATTATGTACCGCATGATGGATACCATTAAGCTTAATAGAAAACTTAATGCCCATAATGCTGCCATAAAACGCCGCGATGCAGCCAATCAGCTTCAGCACGATATTTTTGGGATTTATCGCCGCAATCACCCCGCCAATTACCATCACAAACATCGCGTAACGAATGTAAACACACTGTTCGCACGGCGCCATGTAGAGATAGATTTGGAAGAACGAGTGCGCCAGGATAATTAACCCTCCCATCGCGATGGCCATTAACAGCCACAGAAAGCGCTGTTCCTGCCATCTCACCAGCGTATCTACTGGTCTTGCGCGTAGGTCTCGCCATAATCCCTTAATAAAATCCATAATCGTTTCCCTGCTTATTTTTTAGTGGCCAGTTCCCGAACGAGTTCAGCCATAGAATCGATGGATTTGATGTTTTTGGTATAGATAAGGTACTTGCCGTTGACGACGTAAGCCGGAACACCCTGAATTTTGGCAACGTCATAGGCGGCTTTCCATTTTTCCAGAGTCTCCTGAACGGCAGGATCTTTCAGCGCCGCTTCAAAATCAGCCTGGCTCATGCCTGCGGCGTCCAGCCCGGTTTTAATAAATGCCGCCGGATCTTTCCCATCTGACCAGCGCTCTTTCTTATCATGGTAAGCCGCATACCAGGCGAACTTCGCTTTTTTGAATTGTGATTTAGCATCAAATAACGAAATCCCGGCAGCTTTATCTTTGGCGATCAGGACTGCAAATACTTCGCTGGCCTGTTTGCCATATTCGCCTTTTGTTTCCAGGTGGAACGGAGTGAACGTAACGAGATCGGCTACTTTATCAGAAACCGGACCTGTTACGGCTTTGTCATATTTGTAGCAGAAAGGGCAGGCGTAGCTAAATACCTTAATCAGCGTTTTATCCGCATTAGGAATCGGTTTCTCCAGAACCATATAATCTGTGCCCTCGGTAAAAGCCGATGCCGCAAAAGGAGTGACCAATGCCGCGGTTAATACTACGCTTTTAAATAAAGAGGTAATCCATTTAGATGACATATTAATTCCTTCCCGTGATTTATTTAAACATTTGCGTTGGATGAACCAGTAATGCACGATAGTGAGTCTGGTTGGGTTTATCCGACAGCACATCAATTTCAACTTTCACTTCTTTCGTTTTATAGTCAATCTCATTCAGTTTGCCGACTGTGGGTTTACCAACGTCGAACAGGTTAATAGAACCGCCAAAGCCGAACATGGTGTCGCGGTCTTTTTGATATTCAACAACCGAGGTAATAGGACTATAGAAATCATATCCACGTTCTTTACCGTATTCCCAAACTTGTTGTACGGTGCCTTTCTTCTCATCGATCTTATATTCGACAAAACGGGAATATTTCATGGTCGGTAGAGCCGGTTGCTCCAGGCCGCGACCATCGCCGTTATCAAAGACCGTTAACGTGCCTTTGCTGGAAAGCCATGCCGTATGTTGGGTATAGGTGAAATCGAAATCGGTGTCCTTACACTTGCCGTTTTCGTCACAGGTCAACGGCTTACCATGATCGTCTACCGGTTTCAGCAATTTACTGGCTAGCTGCTTATTCCAGCCTTTAGACGGTGCCAGTATCCATTTCACCTGCTTATCTCGACCAATTTTTACAATACCCTGATGGCGGGAAGAAAGGATAATGGAGTCGTCTTTCGCGTCATAAGCGATAGAGTTGACGTGCGCCCAGTTACGACCGGCACCAACGCCAAGCGCATCGCCATACGGCGTATCCGGTTCAAGTTTCGCCTGCTGTCCGGCATGGGCCAGATCGACGTTCACGCATACTGCGCCCGCATCCAGCGCGCCGAGCAGCGCATCACGCATAGGGTCGAGGATTTTGGTTAAATCCCAAACGTCTACTACGCGGCCAGACTTATCAACCTCAATGATTTGGTCACGAATAGTATGAACATGTATGCCGTCTTCTTTGCGGTAATCGCGTTTGCCGACGCGCAGCAGTACGGTGCCGTTCACGGTTTCGATGGATTCATGAGACGCATCCAGGAACCCGCGCGGCAGTTTATGATCGGCAAGAATTTGCCCCATCATGTCAAACTCGTACCAGTGTTGGCCCTGCACCGCGGTAAAGGTGCCGCGAGGCGTTTCACGAATACCCATCAGATAGCCGCGTTTGTTGATATTCATATCGTGGCCGTCGTAGAAGGTATCTTGATCCAGCCACCAGCGGTATTCACCCTGGGTGTCGACTACAAACGTATAAGGGGCGATATCGAAAGGCAAAGCCCCGCCCGCCGGACCGGCATCAAGAATGCCCGCATTTTTATCTTTTTCGCCGTGCCAGTGAAATTCAGCGCCCTGCGGCGTAAAGGTATGGGTATTTACCAGATAAAGGCGATCTTCAAATCCTGGCGCGACTTTAATAACTTTCGTTTGCTGGAGATCTGAAATAGAACGGTTATCCATATAATGGTTGACGATGGCGGACGTCTGCACCACATAGTCATCCTTCATGGCTTTGCCGTTTTCTTTATATTCTACCGTGACGTTGTTGGCAAATTTCTGATAAAGGCCAAAAATAGGAATACCGTCATAGGTTTCTAAAGACTCTTTCCCAACGGTATAAGTAACAGGAACGCCTTTTTCCCCTTTGCCATGTACAGTAACTTTAACGTCTGAAATAACATGGCTATCTAATTCCACCAGTGCGGTGAGAGGGGCATTACCGTAAGGATCGACAACGACTGCGCCTAATTTCCCTGCGGGCTGCGCCGGTTGAAAACCTGCGGCAAACGTACTGGCTGCGGTGAGTCCGCATGTCAGTGCGACGGCACCGGCAAGTATTGTTTTCCGGTATTGGTCAAACATGGATATATCTCCTTATATACAACTTCTAAATATAATACTTCTGAATATACTATGTTTTTATGAATAATAAATGAGGTAAATGATTGGTCTTTAAATATAAGTCATGATGCTGTTACTTATTTTAAAGTATATTCTGTATCAATATTTTTTAATTGCCTGAGTGAGTCGATAGTAGGAGTGTGATATTTTAAGAACAATATAAATTAGTACGAAGTGTGATCTTATCGACATTGTTTTCTGCTTAATACCTCTTTCATTATTGTGTTTCACCACTGATTTATATGATCAAAATCATTTATTTGTTCCACAAATATGCCAGTATATGAATACGTCAAAATAAGGGTATGTAAAATTTTAACGTTAAATGTTTAGTGATGTTAAATTTTAAGGGTAAAAAGGATGTTTATTGCCTGGTATTGGATAATATTAATCGTTCTGGTGGTAGTAGGGTATATTTGCCATATGAAGCGTTATTGCAGAGCGTTTCGGCAAGACAGAGATGCATTACTTGAAGCGCGAACGAAACGTTTTCGCCAGACGAGCGAAGGCGACAGCGTGATGAATGAGCAGAAATAGCGCATATCCTTGACGGGCAGCCGGATGTTGCCTGGCTAAAGGCCTGCATCCGGCGCGACGTTTCTCTTAACCGATACCTATCGTCTGCAAAATGACGAGACTGAGCCCCATGATGGACATACCGCAAAGCACGCCATAGCTGGGGTTATTGTTAGGATCGATCTCTTTTGCCAGCGGCATCAGTTCATCGACGGAGAGCGCCACCATAATGCCGGCGACTGCCGCCATGATAGCCGCCATAACGATCGGTGAAACCAGGCTGCCCAAAATCAGCCACGCCAGCACGCCGCCAAGAATTTCCGCCATGCCGGAGATACCGGCCCAAAAAATCGCGGTACGTTTTGAGCCCGTCGCGGCATAAACCGGGCCGGCAACCGCCAGACCTTCAGGAATATTGTGCAACGCCACCGCCAGTGCGATGCCGAAACCCAGTTCAAGATTGCTGCTGGCAGTGACAAAGGTGGCGATCCCTTCCGGAAAGTTGTGCAGGCTAATGCCGAGCGTCAATAAAATCGCAGTGCGTTTTATCGAGCCGGGAAGCGGCTGCTGCCTTTTTTGCACCAGATCCTGCGGATGAGCGTGAGGAAGCAGGCGGTCCAGCCCGAAGTAGCCCAACAGGCCGATAATAAACATCCCGTAGCCCAGTACAGGCGACATCCCCTCGGTATCAAGCGCGGCGGGCAGCATCTCCATCAGCGAGATAAGCAGCATGATCCCTGCGGCGAAGCCCAGCGAAAAAGCCAGCACGCGGTTAGACGGTTTTTGGCCGAGAACGCCAAGAAACGCGCCAATAAAGGTGGCGGCGCCCGCCAGTAAGGTCAGAATAAGTGGTACTGACATCCATTACTCCTTATCAATTTGCCGTCCGAACCTGACCTTCAAAATAACTGATGATCTTCATCATAGTTATCTGAGTTCTTCCTCTGTGAAGAAAGCGTATGGTGATGTTAACAAAATGTCTTTCCTGTAAGGATAACATCATGTCTTTAACGTGTATGCCAGCATTGTTTTTGGGGCATGGCAGCCCGATGAACGTGCTGGACGATAATGATTATACCCGCGCCTGGCGGCGATTGGGGGAAGCCCTGCCGCGACCACAGGCGATAGTGGTGGTGTCGGCGCATTGGTATACCCGCGGGACGGGCGTCACAGCGATGGAAAGGCCGCAAACTCTCCATGATTTTGGCGGTTTTCCGCAGGCGCTGTATGACACGCATTATCCGGCCCCTGGATCGCCTGCGCTGGCGCAGCGTCTGGTTGAACTGTTGGCTCCCGTTCCCGTCGCGCTCGATAAAGAAGCGTGGGGATTTGATCACGGCTCCTGGGGCGTATTGATCAAGATGTATCCGAATGCGGATATCCCGATGGTGCAGCTTAGTGTTGATAGTACCAAACCGGCGGCATGGCATTTTGAGGTGGGCCGTAAACTGGCGACGCTGCGTGACGAAGGCGTGATGCTGGTGGCCAGCGGGAATGTGGTTCATAACCTGCGGACTGTGCGTTGGCACGGTGACAATATACCGTATCCCTGGGCGGCGTCATTTAATGACTTTGTGAAAGCCAATCTGACGTGGCAGGGGCCGGTAGAACACCATCCGCTGGTGAATTATCTGCAACATGAAGGGGGGGCCTTATCGAACCCGACGCCGGAGCACTTTTTACCTTTGCTGTATGTACTTGGCGCCTGGGACGGCAAGGAACCTATCACCATCCCGGTCGACGGTATTGAGATGGGCAGTATAAGTATGTTGTCGGTGCAGGTGGGGTAGGCCGGATAAGGCGCTGAATGATTGCCCGATGGCGCTACGCGCATCGGGCTTACAGGAGAATCTATCCTTCGACAAAAATATGCGGATAGAAGCGGGAGAGATCCTGGGTGATCAGCGCCCGATCTTCACGGATACCAATTCCGGCGGGCTGATCGTTAATCAGCCAGCTACCAATCAGGGTGTAACTGTCGCCGAATTTTGGCAGCGGATAGAACTGTTGCACGATCATACCCTCTTCGCCATACGGGCCTTCCACGGATTCGATCGTTTTACCGTTCTCAATAATCGATACGTTCGCCCCTTCGCGGGAGAAGATCGGTTTCACGACATATTTATCCATTGGCGGATGTTCGTCTTCGGCGAAATACGCAGGCAACAGATTCGGATGGTCCGGGAACATCTCCCACAACAGCGGCAACAACGCTTTATTGGAGATAATGCTTTTCCAGGCCGGTTCCAGCCAGCGCACGCCGGCATCTTCCAGCTTGGTGGAAAACATCTCGCGCAGCATAAATTCCCACGGATAGAGCTTGAACAGGTTCGCAATGACCTGATCCTGCAGATCCGTAAATTGGCCTTTTTCCCCCAGACCAATATCGTCGATATAGAGAAATTCGGTGGCGATTTCCGCTTCGGCCGCGCAGTCCTGTAAATACTGAATGGTGCCGCGATCCTCAACCGTATCGCGACAGCAGGTGAGATGCAGCAACTGAAAACCATACTGCTCGCGAAGTTCAGCAAAGCGTTCAATCAGCTTTTCCTGCAGGCTATTAAACTGATCGCTGCCTTCCGGCAGATTGCCCGCGTTGATCTGATCTTCCAGCCAAATCCACTGAAAAAACGCTGCTTCATACAGCGATGTTGGCGTGTCGGCATTATTTTCGAGCAGCTTAGGCTCGCCGATGCCGTCCCAGGCCAAATCGAGGCGGGAATAGAGCGACGGTTGTTGCGTTTGCCAGGACTGGCGAACAAAACCCCAGGTATGTTTTGGAATACGAAACTTCGTCATCAGCTCATCGCTGGCGATGACGCGTTCTACTACCTTGAGGCACATCTGGTGCAGCTCGGCGGTAACGTCTTCCAGTTTTTCCACCTGGGCGAGCGTTAACTTGTAATAAGCGTCTTCACACCAGTACGGTTCACCATACATAGTGTGAAAATTAAACCCGTATTCAGTCGCTTTATCGCGCCAGTCCGGGCGCTCGGTAATACTGACTCTTTCCATGCGTATCAGCCGCCCATCGAACGTGTTGAAGTACCGGCAGCGCTACGCTGCATGGTGCTCTGTTTGGCGACGGATTCGCCAAAACCGCCGCGGGTAACGGTTGTTGTGGTGGCCGGTTTCGGCGCCATCGCGGTTTTCGGTACGGTCATTGTCCGGCCCGGTTGCGCCGCGCCGTAGTTTTTACCTGCCGCATCGGTATATTTGCCGTATGCAGGGCTGGCCGGGTTTTTCGAGCTAAACAGCGGCTGTTGCGCAAAGCCTGCGCCGCCGCCCATCAGACGCCCCATCATGTAACCTGCCATAAGCGGCATCCAGAAACTGCCGCTGGATTGTTGAGCCTGCGCCTGATTTTCCGGCGCCATGCCAGCCTGTGCGGGCGCTTGCTGGCACTGACCTTCGCCAAACTCGGCGACGCAATCTTCGCGTGTAGCGTACTTAGGCGCAGTACGTTCGGCCTCTTTCAGCGCATTGTTATACGCAGTTGTACACTCCGCGCTTTTGCCCGGATTCGCCGCTGAACAGTCATCAGCGTTTTGATACAGCGATACGGTTTCATCGCTTTTTTCACAGCCAGCCAGCATAAAAACAGCCGTAACCGCCAGGGCGACCGGCGTTAAATGCCGCGCGCTCCAGCTTTTGCGAAATGATGCGTGATGGATGGATTTTGTCCGTTTCATATTTGTCTTCCAGGACCCAGTGGTAAATACAACATGCGTTCAGAATAGAGGATGACTGGTCGAAATTGAAGCGAGAAAAGGCGAGAATGCGGCGGAATAGCAGGATCTTTACGTTGTCTTACGTTCAGGTGCGGCTTTATGACAGGTAGCGCCGCGCTTACCAGACCTACAAGGGCACAGGTCTGATAAGCGCAGCGCCAGCGAATAACTTATCAATGCCGGAATGGATTGCCGTTATTGCTGTTGGCGCGAGCGGCGGTCGGCTGTACTGCCGGCGCGGCGCTATGGGCATTATAACCGTCTGCGGCAGCATCCTGCTCTGGCGTTTCCGGCGCTACGCTTTCCGGCGACGTCGGGATAGGTTTACCCAACGTACTGTTAAGCGCGAGCAGATCCTGCTCGTTCAGCGTACCGAGCGCATATTTGATATTTAACTGATTAATCAAATAGGTATAACGCGCGTTGGCCAGTTGCTGCTTGGCATCATACAGAGTGGTGGTGGCATCCAGTACGTCAACAATGGTACGTGTACCGACCGAGTAACCGGCTTCCATTGCATCCAAAGAACTTTGCGCGGAAACGACCGCCTGTTTATACGCGTTGATGCTACTGATGGAGGCGTTAATATTGTTAAAGGAAGAACGTACGGTCTGCACCACGCTACGGTGCGCGCTTTCCAGCTGTTCGCTTGCGCCGACGAAGTTATACTGCGCCTGTTTTACCTGCGAGTTAACCATCCCGCCTTGATACAGCGGCAGGGAGAAGTTCAGGCCGATTTTATTCTGCCCCATGTTGCTATCGTCGTACTGGGCGGAGTTGGTTTTAGAACCGCTATAAGAGGTATCAGAAATGCCGGTTGAGGCCGTTAAATTCAGCGTTGGCAGGTGACCATCCTGCGCCTGACGGATTTGCTCGCGCGCCAGATCCTGACTTAAACGCGCCTGCAACAGCGACAGGTTACGGTTTTCCGCTTCCTTCAGCAGCGCATTAACAGCTTTGGGTTTGTCGGTTTTAAAATGCTCGACGTTAAGCGACGCCAGCTCCGGGTAATAATTGCCGGTCACCTGGCGCAGCTCTTCTACCGCGTTATCCAGGTTGTTGCGGGCGGTCACTTCATTCGCCAGTACGGTATCATATTGCGCACGGGCGTTTTGCACGTCGGTAATGGCGACCAGACCCACGTTAAAACGTTGCGTCGTTTGATCTAACTGACGGTAGATAGCCTCTTTTTGCGCCTGGGTATAGGAAAGCACATCAATAGCGTTCAATACCTTAAAATACGCGTTCGCGGTATTGAGGATCAGCGTCTGCTGATCGGTCTGATAGGTGACATCCTGAATGCCTGCTGCTTTTTCTTGCAGGGTGAGCCCACGCCATTTCGACATATCAAATAGCGTCTGCGTTAATTGCAGGGAAGCGCTGGTTTCATTGGAGTTGATACCGTTCGCATCGCGATAACCGTTGCTGTAGGTGTAGTCGGCACCTAAACCCAGTTGCGGCAGTAAAGGACTACGCGCTTCGTTAATTTTTTCGAATGCAGCATCGCGATCGGCAGCGGATTTACGCAATTCCGGGTTGCTCAGGCGTGCTTGCTGATAAACTTGCATCAGGTTCTCTGCCTGGCTTAGTGTGCTGAACCCCGACAGGCTCAGGCCGATAAGGATGGGGAGCAATTTCTTCATTTGCATTCCTTGTTGTGAAGCAGTATTTAGCGCTGATCAATTTGTAAAAATAATTGCTGATTCTAGCAGAATCCGCCACTGCAAAAAGTTGGCGTTACGTGCCATACGAGCCTTAATTGGCACCAATTTACCACAAGGGTGATAAAACAGCAGTCAACCACCCTTGAAATTCATCATTTAATCATTATTGCTAGCAGGGCAGCACAATGCGTAAATCAGACAACTTGCCAGTTACTTTCACCAAAAGCGATGTAGAAATTATTGCACGGGAAACGCGCTATCGCGGTTTTTTTTCATTGGATGTGTATCGATTCCGCCATCGTTTATTCAACGGAGAAATGAGTGGCGAGGTAAAGCGCGAAATTTTTGAGCGCGGGCACGCCGCCGTCTTGCTACCCTTTGACCCTGAACGTGACGAGGTGGTGCTGGTCGAACAGATTCGTATTGCCGCGTATGACACAAGCGTTACGCCGTGGCTGCTGGAGATGGTCGCCGGCATGATAGAAGAAGGCGAAACCATTGAGGCGGTCGCCCGGCGGGAGGCGATGGAAGAAGCGGGGCTGACCGTAGGCCGCACCCGACCGGTCATCAGTTACCTGGCGAGTCCAGGAGGAACCAGCGAGCGCTCATCTATTCTGGTGGGTGAAGTGGACGCCACGACCGCGGCAGGTATTCATGGTCTGGCGGATGAAAACGAAGATATTCGGGTTCATGTGGTAAGCCGGGAACAGGCATACCAGTGGGTAGAAGAGGGGAAAATCGACAACGCAGCCGCAGTCATCGCTTTGCAATGGCTTCAGTTGCATCATCAAGAGTTAAAAAACGAGTGGAAAAAATGAAGCGTTATACACCTGACTTCCCAGAAATGATGCGTTTGTGCGAAATCAATTTTTCGCAATTGCGCCGCCTGCTGCCGCGCAATGACGCCCCCGGTGAAACGGTGAGCTATCAGGTGGGCAACGTACAATATCGGTTAACGATTGTGGAATCGACCCGATACACTACGCTTGTAACGATCGAGCAAACGGCGCCAGCCATCACCTACTGGAGCCTGCCGTCGCTGACGGTGCGCCTCTACCATGATGCGATGGTGGCTGAAGTGTGTTCAAGCCAGCAGATCTTTCGCTTCAAAGCGCGGTATGATTATCCAAATAAAAAGTTGCATCAACGCGACGAAAAGCATCAAATTAATCAGTTTCTGGCCGACTGGCTACGATTCTGTTTAGCACATGGAGCGATGGCGATTCCGGTTTATTAGCGTCGTGAAACCTAAGGACACCATTTGGAAAGCCTGTTAACCCTACCTCTGGCTGGTGAGGCCCGAGTCAGGATTTTACAAATTACAGATACTCACCTGTTTGCCGAAAAGCATGAAACGCTGTTAGGCGTCAATACCTGGGAAAGTTACCAGGCCGTGCTGGAGGCTATTCGGGCGCAACAGTATGAATATGATCTGATCGTGGCCACCGGCGATCTGGCGCAGGATCAATCCGCTGCGGCTTATCAGCATTTTGCTGAGGGTATCGCAAGCTTTCGCGCGCCTTGCGTTTGGCTACCGGGCAATCATGATTTTCAGCCGGCAATGTACAGCGCGCTGCAAGAGGCGGGGATTTCCCCGGCTAAGCGCGTGTTAATCGGTGAACAATGGCAGATTTTGTTGCTGGATAGCCAGGTGTTTGGCGTCCCGCATGGCGAACTGAGCGAGTTCCAACTGGAATGGCTTGAGCGTAAGCTCGCCGATGCGCCAGAGAGACAGACATTGCTCCTTTTGCACCACCATCCGTTGCCGGCAGGGTGCAGTTGGTTGGATCAGCACAGCTTGCGTAATGCCGGTGAGCTGGATAGCGTGCTGGCGAATTTCCCGCGTGTAAAATATCTGTTATGCGGACATATTCACCAGGAGCTGGATCTTGACTGGAACGGTCGCCGTCTGCTGGCGTCGCCGTCAACCTGCGTACAGTTCAAACCGCACTGCGCGAACTTTACGCTGGATACTATCGCGCCGGGCTGGCGTACGCTGGAGCTCCGGGCGAACGGCGTCCTGGAGACGGAAGTGCATCGCCTGCAGGATACCCGGTTCCGACCCGATACCGCTTCGGAAGGATACTGATGTCTACGCTTCTCTATTTGCACGGATTCAACAGTTCCCCTCGCTCGGCAAAAGCGTGCCAGCTAAAAAACTGGCTGGCGGAGCGTCATCCGCATGTTGAGATGATCATCCCTCAGCTACCGCCGTATCCTGCCGATGCGGCGGAGTTGCTGGAATCTCTCGTGCTTGAGCATGGCGGTGCGCCATTAGGGCTGGTAGGATCGTCGCTGGGTGGTTATTACGCCACCTGGCTGTCGCAATGTTTTATGCTGCCGGCTGTGGTGGTGAATCCCGCCGTGCGGCCCTTTGAATTACTGACCGACTATCTCGGTCAGAACGAGAACCCCTACACCGGGCAGCAATATGTGCTAGAGTCTCGCCATATTTATGATCTTAAAGTCATGCAGATTGACCCGCTGGAAGCGCCGGACCTGATCTGGCTACTGCAACAGACGGGCGATGAAGTGCTGGATTACCGCCAGGCGGTGGCATATTACGCCTCCTGCCGTCAGACAGTGACCGAGGGGGGTAATCACGCATTCACGGGCTTCGAAGATTATTTCAACCAGATTGTCGATTTTCTTGGACTGCACAGTTGCTGACAATCAATTCGAATTGCTAATTAAACCATGACGCAAACTTATAACGCTGATGCCATTGAGGTACTCACTGGGCTTGAGCCGGTACGCCGCCGCCCGGGGATGTACACCGATACGACCCGCCCCAACCATTTGGGTCAGGAAGTGATTGATAATAGTGTGGATGAAGCACTGGCAGGTCATGCCAAACGCGTGGATGTCATTTTACATGCCGATCAATCGCTGGAAGTGATTGACGACGGACGCGGGATGCCGGTGGATATCCATCCGGAAGAGGGGGTTCCGGCGGTAGAACTGATCCTCTGTCGACTTCATGCCGGCGGTAAATTCTCCAATAAGAACTATCAGTTCTCTGGTGGTCTGCATGGGGTGGGGATTTCGGTAGTGAATGCCCTGTCAAAGCGCGTGGAAGTGACCGTGCGCCGCGACGGTCAGGTCTATAACATCGCGTTTGAAAACGGCGAAAAAGTGCAGGATTTGCAGGTTGTCGGCACCTGCGGTAAACGTAATACTGGCACCAGCGTGCATTTCTGGCCGGACGAAAGTTTCTTCGACAGCCCGCGTTTTTCTGTCTCTCGCTTAATGCACGTTCTGAAAGCAAAAGCGGTGCTGTGTCCCGGTGTGGAAATCACTTTTAAAGATGAAGTGAATAACAGCGAGCAGCGCTGGTGCTACCAGGATGGTCTGAACGACTATCTGGGCGAAGCGGTAAACGGCCTGCCGACGCTGCCGGAAAAGCCGTTTATCGGTAATTTTAACGGTGAAACGGAAGCGGTTGACTGGGCGCTATTGTGGCTGCCGGAAGGCGGCGAATTACTGACGGAAAGCTACGTCAACCTGATCCCGACCATGCAGGGGGGGACGCACGTCAACGGTCTGCGCCAGGGCCTGCTCGACGCGATGCGCGAATTTTGCGAATACCGCAATATTCTGCCGCGCGGCGTCAAACTGTCGGCGGAAGATATCTGGGATCGCTGCGCTTATGTGCTTTCCGTGAAAATGCAGGACCCGCAATTTGCCGGGCAGACCAAAGAGCGTCTGTCGTCGCGTCAATGTGCGGCATTTGTTTCCGGCGTGGTGAAAGATGCCTTCAGCCTGTGGCTGAACCAGAACGTGCAGGCGGCGGAACAACTGGCAGAGATGGCGATTGCCAGCGCGCAGCGGCGACTGCGCGCCGCAAAAAAAGTGGTGCGCAAAAAGCTCACCAGCGGTCCGGCGTTGCCGGGGAAACTGGCGGACTGTACCGCGCAGGATCTTAATCGGACCGAGCTGTTCCTTGTGGAAGGGGATTCGGCAGGCGGTTCCGCCAAGCAGGCGCGCGATCGCGAATATCAGGCGATCATGCCGCTCAAAGGTAAGATCCTTAACACCTGGGAAGTCTCTTCCGATGAAGTGCTTGCCTCGCAAGAGGTGCATGATATTTCCGTGGCGATCGGTATCGATCCGGACAGCGACGATCTGAGTCAGCTGCGCTACGGCAAGATCTGTATCCTGGCGGATGCGGACTCCGATGGTTTGCATATCGCTACTCTGCTTTGCGCGCTGTTTGTCAGACATTTCCGCGCGCTGGTGAAGAATGGTCATGTCTATGTCGCGCTACCGCCGCTATACCGTATCGATTTGGGTAAAGAGGTCTATTACGCGCTGACGGAAGAAGAGAAGGCGGGCGTACTGGAACAACTGAAGCGTAAGAAAGGCAAGCCGAACGTACAGCGTTTCAAAGGCCTGGGTGAAATGAACCCGATGCAGTTACGCGAAACCACGCTTGATCCAAATACTCGCCGCCTGGTGCAGCTCACCATTAGCGATGAAGACGATCAGCGTACTAACGCGATGATGGATATGCTGCTGGCGAAGAAACGTTCTGAAGATCGACGCAACTGGCTACAGGAAAAAGGCGATCTCGCGGATCTCGACGTGTAACGGTTGTTGCACGCTTTATCCGGTCTGCGTGGCGCAGGCCGGATAAGCGAATCCGACATGACGCCGCAGCCTGATGGCGACACTTGCGCATCGCATCAGGGAGACGTCAGACGAGGGTAATAACTTAAACGCCGGATTCCAGAATACGAATATTCATTTCCAGCACATCGTCTTTTACCGCGTCGCTATAGGCTTTCATATGCGGGGTTTGCAGATGCGCCTCAAGGTGCGCAACGCTTTCCCACTGTTCAATCATCACGATCGAGTCAGGCGCCAGAGTCTGAAAACTCACGCCCGCGGCATGATCCACCATCGGCGCGTAACCGTGGCACCCCTCTTCTTTAAGAACGGTTGGAATAATTTTCGCAAACTGGTCGAGGACGGCCTGACGGTGATGTTGGCCCGGACGCGTGCGAATTTCGGCAATGACGGTAAGCATGGTTAACTCCTTCTAATTCCAGGATGACCAGTTAAGCAAAAATTTCGCTCAGATGCTTGCGATATTCTGCGGTATAGCGCGGAACATCCGGCATTTTAATCACGTCGTTGGCAATAAACGTTGGCAGCGCGTCCATGCCCAGGAACTGGTTGGCTTTATGGAATGGCAGATAGACGCCATCTACGCCTACGCCGTGGAAAAACTGATCTTTTTCGGTAAATGCTTCCATCGGCGCGTTCCACGTCAGTGACAGCATATATTTTTTCCCCTGCACCAGACCGCCGGAACCGTACTTTTTAGCGGCATCGGAACGCGTGCGGCCATCGCTGGCATAGAGCGTGCCGTGACCTTCGGTAAAGACATCATCCATATATTTTTTTACTGTCCATGGCGCGCCCATCCACCAGCCTGGCATCTGCCAAATCACCACGTCAGCCCAGACGAAATTCTGCACCTCTTCTTTAATGTCATAGTCGCTGTCGGCGCGGACGATCTTAACCTGATGACCCAGATCGCGCAGCAGCCCATCGGCAACTTCGGTCAGGGTGTCATTCAACTGGCCGTTGGAGTGCGCGAATTTTTTCGCCCCGTTGATAATCAGGATGTTACTCATTTTGTGTCCTCAAGAAATGCGTTTGCTGCTGATTCTACGCTGACGGGCGGTGCGGTGAAATTAGCAAAATGTGCAAAGTCTTTTGCGTTTTTGGCAAAAATCTCTGCTACCAGCGTACTACGGCCTCAAATCCACCTTCCGCGGCGTTGCCAAACGACACCGTCATGCCGTGCAGCGTAGCGATGCGACGGACGATTGATAATCCCAGACCGCTGCCGGTCACACTTTGGCCTGGCGGGCGGTAAAAACGCTCGCCGATATGCGTCAGAATCTCTGGCGCTACGCCGGGGCCATTATCTCTGACGGTGAAGCTGCGGGCATGTAAGGTAACGTCGACGACGCTGCCCTGCGGACTGTAGCGAATCGCATTATCCAGCAGGTTACGCACTAACAGGCTTAAGAGTAGCGGCTGGCCGGTACGTATGACGTCATGGGCGTTAAGCTGTAAACGCACGTCGATATTCGCCTGCTGCGCCGGATGATAAATATCCATTACCGCGGACTGCAGCAGCTCTTCCAGCGAAATCTCCGCTACATCCTGCAAATTATTGAGCGAGTCGAGACGCGATAACGTCAGTAGCTGATCGACCAGCCGCGTGGCGCGATCGATCCCCGCATGGAGCTGGGTCAGCGCTTTATCACGCGATAGCGGATCGTCGCCCGAGAGCTGCGCCACCTCGGTTTGTACTTTCAGCGCGGCCAGCGGGCTGCGCAATTCATGGGCGGCGTCGGAGGTAAATCGCCGTTCGCGCACCATCATGGAGTGGATGCGGCTAAAAAGCTGATTAAGCGCTTCGACCAGTGGGCGAACCTCGCTCGGTACGCCTTTGGCGTCGAGCGGCGTTTCCGATTCCGGCGACCGGAAGCGTAGCGCCTGCGCCAGTTTTTTCAACGGTCTGAGCTCGCGGTGAAGCAGGAGCAATAAAATCAGCAGCATGAAGGGAAGGGCGATCAGCCACGGCGTTAATTGCGCCGCTACGATCGCCAGCGCCATATCTTCGCGGTAATCCCACTCCTGACCGACGACGATACGATACTTGCCGTCCGCCGAGTTCAACCACAAAAAACGCCAGAGGTCGTTGTCATCCTTCAGATAGCCATTGTCGAAACCTTCCCGGCGATAGCGATACGGAATATCCTGGCCGTTGTCGCCATCATGCAGCAACATTTTGCCATCAGCGGAAAAGATGGCGAACGCCAGCGCATCGTCATCGATATGCCCATGTTTTAATTTCTTTGGCGTATGCGCCATGCGCTGCGGGGCGTTGATCTCGTTAAGATCGAGGGTGCTAAGCCGTCTGGCGAACAACATCAACTGTGTGTCAAACAGCTCGTCGACATTATCCGTCGTCTTTCTCCAGGCCACAAAACTGGAAATTGCCCAAGTGATGGAGACCAGAATCAGGAAAATAAGCGTCAGCCTGACGCGCAGGCTGAGACGTTGCGTCAATTTCATGCGTCACCCAGGGTGTAGCCGATGCCGTGTACGGTGCGAATAAATTCGCTGCCGAGCTTGCGGCGTAAATGATGAACATGGACTTCCACTGCATTGCTGGACACGTCGTCATCCCAGTTATACAGCTTCTCTTCAATAAGCTTGCGCGGCAGCACGCGACCTTTGTTGCGCAGTAAGAGTTCCAGCAACGCGAACTCTTTTGGTTTTAAGGCCAGCGGTTCGCCGGCAAGCGTCGCGACGAGATTGCCTGGATTGAGCGTCACCTGGCCGTGGCGCAATTCGCTACTGGCCTGACCGCTGGCGCGGCGTACCAGCGCCTCCAGACGGGCGGCGACCTCAATGAGCGCGAAAGGTTTACATAAATAGTCATCGGCGCCCAGACGTAGCCCCTCGACGCGCTCTGCTAACGCGTCGCGCGCCGTCAGGATCAGTACCGGTTCCTGTTTACCCTTTTCGCGCCATTCGCGCAAAATATCCCGTCCGTCCATGCCTGGCAGCGTCAAATCTAAAATAACCGCATCATAAGGCGCGCTGTAAAGCGCCTCTTTGCCCGGGCGTCCCTCGGTAAACCAGTCGACGCTGAAACCCATTTTACTCAGACCCGCTTTTATGCCATCGCCAATAAGTGTGTCATCTTCTACCAGTAAAATTCGCATCTGTTCTTCCTTGCGGTAACTCGCGTTATCGTCAGTTAACCTTGTCGCCGCAGGCGATGTACAGAAAAAAAGATTCTTTTTTTGCCTTAAGAAGTTGTTAAGGATTACCTTATTAAATGGATCTGAAACGACATGAAAGGGAAAAGTAATCATGAAAAAATTAGCTGCAATCGTTGCCGTTATGGCACTGTGTTCTACCCCGGTTCTGGCGGCTCAGCAGGGCGGTTTCTCCGGCCCGTCGGCGACGCAAACGCAAGGCGGCGGATTTGTCGGCCCGAACGGCAGCAGCACGACGGTAGAGAGCGCTAAATCGCTGCGTGACGATGCGTGGGTAACGCTGCGCGGGAATATCGTCGAGCGCATTTCCGACGACCTGTATGTGTTTAAAGATGCGACCGGTACTATCAATGTGGATATTGACCACAAGCGCTGGAACGGCCTGACCGTAACCCCGCAGGATACCGTTGAAATTCAGGGCGAAGTGGATAAAGACTGGAACTCTGTCGAAATCGACGTAAAACAGATTCGTAAAGTGAATCCGTAATCCCACATTGCGCAAGATCGGTCAGGATTCACAGCCGCCCGGTGGGCAGAATAGGCCACAAGGAGGCAGTGATGAATGACCTGATCAGCGCGGCTTATTCCGAACGTCTGCGGCGCGTTTGCGACCACATTGAGCGTCATCTGGATGAGCCTCTGTCGCTTGAGGTGTTAAGCCGGATGGCGCACAGCTCGCCGTTTCATTTTCACCGGCAGTTTACCGTCTGGAGCGGGCTTCCGCTCTATCGCTATATCCAGTGGCTGCGTTTGCGCCGGGCGTCATGGCGGCTGGCGTTTAATCCGCAAGATAAAGTTATCGATATCGCGCTGGATGCCGGGTTTCAGAATCCGGAGTCGTTCACACGTGCTTTCAAAACCGCGTTTGGTCAAAGCCCGCGCCGGTTTCGGCAATCGCCGGACTGGCTGGCCTGGCACCAACGCGTTCCTAAACTTGCGTTACAGGAGCAGCATGTCATGGACGTAAAAATCGTTGAATTTCCACCTACCCGCGTCGCGATGCTGACGCATCTGGGGCATCCGGATAAGGTCAACGCCAGCGCGGCGAAATTTATTGCATGGCGGCGCGAAACGGGCCAGTCGCCGATTGCCAGCAGTCAAACTTTTGGTATTGCCTGGCACGACCCGCAGACGACGCCGCCGGATCAATTCCGCTTTGATATCTGCGGCAGCGTCCACCAGCCGATAGCCGAAAATGACGTTGGCGTGGTGAATAGCGAGATTCCTGGCGGGCGCTGCGCGGTGGTACGCCATCAGGGATCGCTCGACAGCCTCCCGGAGAGCGTGTGGTATTTATTCCGCGAATGGCTACCGGCCAGCGGCGAGACGCTGCGCGATTTTCCGGTCTTCTTCCAGTACCTGAATTTCGTCAATGAGGTGGCGGAACATGAGCTGCTGACGGATATCTATCTGCCGCTTCGTTAACTTCCTCGTCACCTGGCTCACGGTTTGTGACTCAGACCGTGAGATAGGGTATTATCTGCGGCAATATTGCCGTCCGAACGGTCAGCATGCAGATTGAGGATCCCCTGTTAATGAGCGATATGGCAGAGCGCCTTGCGCTACATGAATTTACGGAAAACGCCTACTTAAACTACTCCATGTACGTGATCATGGATCGTGCGTTGCCGTTTATTGGCGACGGCCTGAAGCCGGTACAGCGCCGCATCGTCTATGCGATGTCAGAGCTGGGGCTGAACGCCAGCGCTAAATTTAAAAAATCCGCCCGTACCGTCGGTGACGTACTGGGTAAGTATCATCCGCACGGCGACAGCGCCTGCTATGAAGCCATGGTGCTGATGGCGCAGCCGTTCTCTTACCGTTACCCGCTGGTCGATGGCCAGGGAAACTGGGGCGCGCCGGATGATCCGAAGTCATTCGCGGCAATGCGTTATACCGAATCTCGCCTGTCCAAATATGCCGAGCTGCTGTTAAGCGAACTCGGCCAGGGGACGGCGGACTGGGTGCCAAACTTCGACGGCACGATGCAGGAACCGAAAATGTTACCGGCGCGTCTGCCGAACATCCTGCTGAACGGCACCACCGGTATTGCGGTGGGGATGGCAACAGATATCCCGCCGCACAACCTGCGCGAAGTGGCGAAAGCGGCGATTACGCTGATTGAGCAGCCGAAAACGACGCTGGATCAGTTGCTGGATATCGTCCAGGGGCCGGATTACCCGACCGAAGCGGAGATCATTACCCCACGTGCGGAAATTCGTAAAATTTACGAAAACGGGCGGGGCTCCGTGCGTATGCGCGCGGTATGGACCAAAGAAGACGGCGCCGTGGTAATTTCCGCGCTGCCGCATCAGGTCTCTGGCGCGAAAGTGCTGGAACAGATTGCTGCGCAGATGCGTAATAAAAAACTGCCGATGGTGGACGATCTGCGCGATGAATCAGATCACGAAAACCCGACGCGTTTAGTGATTGTCCCGCGCTCCAACCGTGTGGATATGGAGCAGGTGATGAACCATCTGTTCGCCACCACCGATCTGGAAAAAAGCTACCGTATTAACCTGAACATGATCGGTCTGGATGGTCGTCCGGCGGTGAAAAACCTGCTGGAGATCCTCACCGAGTGGTTGGCGTTCCGTCGCGACACGGTACGCCGTCGTCTGAACTATCGTCTGGAGAAAGTGCTTAAGCGCCTGCATATTCTCGAAGGTTTGCTGGTGGCGTTTCTCAACATCGACGAAGTGATTGAGATTATCCGTAACGAGGATGAGCCAAAACCCGCGCTGATGTCGCGTTTCGGCATCAGCGAAACCCAGGCGGAAGCGATTCTCGAACTGAAACTGCGCCATCTCGCCAAACTGGAAGAGATGAAAATTCGCGGCGAGCAGGACGAGCTGGAAAAAGAGCGTGACCAGTTGCAGGGCATTCTCGCGTCCGAACGCAAAATGAATACCTTGCTGAAAAAAGAACTACAGGCGGACGCCGATGCCTATGGCGACGATCGCCGTTCTCCGCTGCGTGAGCGCGAAGAAGCTAAAGCGATGAGCGAACACGACATGCTGCCGTCCGAACCGGTGACTATCGTGCTGTCGCAGATGGGCTGGGTGCGCAGCGCCAAAGGTCATGATATTGATGCGCCGGGGCTTAACTATAAAGCGGGCGACAGCTTTAAAGCCGCGGTGAAAGGTAAGAGCAATCAACCGGTGGTGTTTATTGATACCACCGGGCGCAGCTATGCTATTGATCCCATTACGCTTCCGTCGGCGCGTGGGCAGGGCGAGCCGCTGACCGGCAAACTCACGCTGCCGCCGGGGGCGACCGTGGAGCATATGCTGATGGAAGGCGATGACCAGAAACTGCTGATGGCGTCGGATGCGGGCTACGGCTTCGTTTGTACGTTTAACGATCTGGTTGCCCGTAACCGTGCCGGTAAAGCGTTGATTACACTGCCGGAAAATGCGCACGTCATGCCGCCGCTGGTGATTGAAGACGAGCACGATATGCTGCTGGCGATTACCCAGGCCGGACGGATGTTGATGTTCCCGGTAGACTCTCTGCCGCAGCTGTCGAAAGGCAAAGGGAATAAGATCATTAATATCCCCTCTGCGGAAGCGGCGAAAGGCGATGATGGACTGGCGCACCTGTACGTGCTGCCGCCACAAAGCACTCTGACTATCCATGTCGGGAAGCGCAAAATCAAACTGCGCCCTGAAGAGTTACAGAAGGTGGTCGGCGAACGCGGACGCCGTGGCACATTAATGCGCGGCCTGCAGCGTATCGATCGCATTGAGATTGATTCACCGCATCGCGTAAGTCATGGCGACAGCGAAGAGTAAGAGAGGGGCACCCGTAGGCCGGACAAGGCATCTAAGCCGCCATCCGGCGCTCTGCCGTTGCCGGATGACGACGCAGTAGCGTCTTATCCGGCCTACGGTTTCAGATCGGATTAACATTAAAATTTCCCGTAAAACCGTTGTTTATTCGTGCATTGCGATTAACAATACGTTTTTCCAGAGAGCCACACTTACCAAAATCCTAACCTGAATTTCAGGTGACGTAGAATGCCGGGCTCTTAGGCCTTCAGAGGTTGTTATGCTATATATTTTTCGTCTTATTGTTACCGTTATTTACTCCATTCTGGTCTGTGTTTTCGGTTCTATTTACTGCCTTTTCAGCCCACGTAACCCAAAACACGTGGCGACGTTTGGACATATGTTCGGCCGTCTGGCCCCGCTGTTTGGCCTGAAAGTGGAGTGCCGCAAACCCGCCGACGCGGAAAACTATGGCAATGCTATCTATATTGCTAACCACCAGAATAATTATGATATGGTCACGGCGGCGAATATTGTGCAGCCGCCAACGGTGACGGTGGGGAAAAAAAGCCTGCTTTGGATCCCGTTTTTTGGGCAACTGTACTGGCTGACCGGTAATCTGTTGATTGACCGTAATAACCGCGCCAAAGCGCATAGCACCATTGCGGCAGTGGTTAACCATTTTAAAAAGCGCCGTATTTCTATCTGGATGTTCCCTGAAGGTACGCGTAGCCGGGGACGCGGTCTGCTGCCGTTTAAAACCGGCGCGTTTCATGCGGCTATCGCGGCTGGTGTGCCGATCATTCCTGTCTGCGTTTCCAACACCTCTAACAAAGTCAATCTAAACCGCCTGAACAACGGACTGGTTATTGTGGAAATGCTGCCGCCAGTCGACGTCAGCGAATATGGTAAAGATCAGGTTCGCGAGCTGGCGGCCCACTGCCGTGCGTTAATGGAGCAAAAAATCGCGGAACTTGATAAAGAGGTTGCGGAACGTGAAGCGACCGGTAAGGTTTAAGCAGCCTTACTCTGTTATTGTAGAAATCATTTTTTCAGGCACAACTCTTTAGCCTGTTTTACATGGAGCTTATATGTCATTCAGTCGGCGTCAGTTTCTTCAGGCATCGGGAATCGCACTATGTGCAGGCGCGATTCCCCTCAGGGCGAATGCTGCCGGTCAGCAACAGCCGTTGCCTGTTCCGCCGTTGCTGGAGTCCCGTCGCGGGCAGCCGTTGTTTATGACGCTACAGCGAGCGCACTGGTCCTTTACGCAAGGCACGCGCGCGCCGGTCTGGGGAGTGAACGGTCGTTATCTGGGGCCGACAATCCGCGTCTGGAAAGGCGATGACGTTAAACTCATCTATAGCAACCGCCTGGCAGAAAATGTCTCCATGACGGTTGCTGGTTTACTGGTGCCGGGGCCGCTGATGGGTGGCCCGGCGCGTATGATGTCGCCGAACGCGGACTGGGCGCCGGTGTTGCCGATTCGTCAGAGCGCCGCCACGCTGTGGTATCACGCTAACACGCCTAACCGCACTGCGCAGCAGGTGTATAACGGCCTGGCCGGAATGTGGCTGGTCGAAGACGACATCAGTAAAACGCTGCCCATTCCGAACCATTACGGCGTGGATGATTTTCCCGTCATTATCCAGGATAAACGGCTGGATAACTTTGGGACGCCGGAGTATAGCGAACCGGGAAGCGGTGGTTTTGTCGGCGATACTCTGCTGGTGAACGGCGCGCAAAGCCCCTATGTCGAAGTGTCCCGCGGCTGGGTGCGGTTACGGTTGTTGAACGCCTCGAACTCGCGGCGCTATCAGCTTCAGATGAGCGATGGCCGGGCGCTGCATGTGATTTCAGGCGATCAGGGCTTTTTACCTGCGCCGGTTTCCGTCAAACAGTTGTCACTGGCGCCCGGCGAGCGACGTGAAATCCTGGTTGATATGACCAACGGCGACGAAGTCTCGATCACCTGCGGGGAAGCGGCCAGCATAGTCGATCGGATTCGCGGTTTCTTTGAGCCTTCCAGTATTCTGGTTTCGACCCTGGTGCTGACGTTACGGCCAACCGGATTGCTGCCGCTGGTGACCGATAATCTGCCGATGCGTCTGTTGCCGACGGAGATCATGAGCGGCGCGCCTGTCCGCAGTCGGGACATCAGTCTTGGCGACGATCCGGGGATTAACGGCCAACTGTGGGATGTGAATCGCATTGATATTACCGCCCAACAAGGCACCTGGGAGCGCTGGACGGTACGCGCCGATATGCCGCAGTCGTTCCATATTGAGGGCGTCTCTTTCCTGATTCGTAACGTCAACGGCGCTATGCCGTTCCCGGAAGATAGAGGCTGGAAAGATACCGTCTGGGTGGATGGGCAAGTCGAATTGCTGGTCTATTACGGTCAGCCGTCCTGGCCGCACTTCCCGTTCTATTTCAACAGCCAGACGCTGGAAATGGCTGACCGCGGCTCGATTGGGCAAATGCTGGTGAATCCAGCGTCGTAAAGCGTCCGAGTACGGGTCTGAATAGCGCAGACCCGTCAGGGTTTTCAGGAAGGAGCAAACAGCGTGGGAAGCAGCAGACTCAACTGCGGGAAGTAGCAAATCATCGCCATGACCACAAAGAGTGCCAGAAACATCGGTAATAGCGGTTTGACGACTTTATCAATACTGATTTTGCCGATACTGCAACCGACGAACAAAATAGTGCCTACCGGGGGCGTACACAGTCCGATGGTTAAATTGAAAACCATAATAATGCCAAAATGGACAGGGTCGATTCCCAGATGTTGAGCAATGGGAAGGAAAATAGGCGTAAAGATTAGAATAGCCGGGGTAATATCCATAAATGTCCCGACGAATAACAAAATGAGATTGATAATCAGCAAGATGACCCATTTATTTTCGGACACGCTGGTAATCATTTCATTAATCAGTTCAGGAACATCGGCATTGGTCATCGCCCATGACATTCCCATTGAGCAGCCGACCAGTAAGAGAACAATAGAGCTGGTTACTACCGAATCCAGCAGAATATCGCGCAACTTACTCACATTAATTTCTCGATAAATGGCCGCCAGCGCCAGGCTATAGATTACCGCGATCGCAGAGGCCTCTGTTGGCGTAAATACGCCGCCGATAATGCCGCCGATAATAATAAATATCAGCAACAGGCTGGGCAATGAATCGCGGAATACCGACAGAAACTGCCGCAGGTTGATACGTTCGGCAACCGGGTAATGGTGGCGATGGGCATACAGCGCCGCTACCGTCATTAAAGCCAGCGCGGTTAAGATGCCGGGCAGGTAGCCTGCCAAAAACAGGGCGGCGACAGAGGTGCCGCCGCTAGCCAGCGAATAGACAATTAGCACGTTGCTGGGCGGGATCATCAGGCCAATCGGCGCCGAAGCGACGTTGATCGCCGTAGAGAACGCCGGAGAGTAGCCCTCTTTTTCCTGTAATGGCGACATGATGCCGCCCACCGCGGCCGCAGAAGCGACAGCCGAGCCGGATATCGCGCCAAACAGGGTGTTCGCCAGAATATTGCAGTGCGCCAGCGAACCGGGAAGGCGGCCAACTAACGCCTGAGCCAGATTCACCAGGCGCCGGGCGATTCCCCCGGTATTCATGATATTGCCGGCTAACACAAAAAAGGGGATCGCCAGCAGCGTAAAGCCATCGAGACCGACGGTCATTTTTTGCGAAATAACCGAGATTGCCGCATCCGGGGGAAGGGCTATCAGGATTGAGAATAAGGACGACAGCCCGATAGCGAATGTAATAGGAACGCCGACCGCCAGCATAATGGCAAAACTGCCAAATAAAACAATTATTGGGTAAATATATTCAAAGTCCATATATCCCTCGTTAGCGAAGATGGCGCTGATGATAATTATCAATAACGTTCACAATGGTGTAGTACACCAGGATGACGCCGCTAATCGGCATGACCCAATAGACTTTATCCATAGGCCATTTTAATACCGGGGACATTTGGCTGACGTGCGCCGCTTTTTCAACAATAATATCACCGCCGTACACCATAAAAATCAGTGCGAACACGGTAATAATCACCTGAATGATACTGTCGAGCACGAGGGCGGGCGTTCGGGAGAGTTTTTGCGCTAACAAATCGATAGCTAAATGTTTTTTTAATCCGGCGGTATAGACGCCGCCTAACAGAATCATCCACATAAAAAGAATCTGGGTGAATTCGTCGAGCGTGCTGCTTGGCGCGTTGAATATAAAGCGCGCCGCCACCTGCCAGGATACGCAGGCAACCATGACCGCCAGAATAATACAGCAGCACCCGGCCAGTATTTTGTTCAGTGCATTGGTGAGTATTCGCATATTACATCCTGTAAAGGGCAGGAGAACCCTGCCCGGCAGATTTACATATTCTCGATGTATTCCAGATCCTTCGCTGACTGAGCATCTTTCGCGCGGAACTCATCAAACAAGGGCTTAACACGCTGTTTGAACGCGGATTTATCAATATCAACAACGGTCGCGTTCATGGCCTTCATGCTCTCATAAGCCTCTTTTTCCGCGGCGGGCCAGATGACGTCTTTCATTTGCTGCATGGATTCATCTGCGGCTTTATATAACGCTTTCCGCTCTTTATCGCTCAATTTGTTAAGTACTTTGGTACTGATGACCAGGACATCCGGCACCATCGTGTGCTCGTCGCGGGAATAGAATTTCGCCACCTCCGCATGACGCATATCGGCATAAACCACGGGGTTGTTTTCGCCGCCATCGACCACGCCTTGCTGGAGCGCGGTATAGAGTTCGCCTTGCGCCATCGGCGTCGGCACGCCGCCGAGCGCTTTCACCATCGCGATAGCGCTGGGGCTTTGCTGCACTCTGATTTTCATACCGGCTAAATCGTCGGGTTGAGTGATGGGCTTACCAGCGTAAAAACTGCGGGCGCCGCCGTCGTACCAGGTTAAGCCGACGAAGCCTTTGCTTTCGGAGGACGCGAGAATGCGTTTCCCTAAGTCGCTTTTCAGTACGTTGTAGTAGTGATCGCGGTCGCGGAATAAAAACGGCAGGCTAAACACGCTATATTCCGGCGCAAAAGACTCCAGCGATGCCGCATTGACTTTCACCATTTGCAGAGCGCCGGAGTTCATCAATTCCAGCGATTCACGTTCGTTGCCCAGCGTGGCGTTGGGGTAAATACGAATATTTAATTCGCCGTCCGAATAGGCTTTCGCTTTATCGGCCAGATAGCTCATCGCTTTGTGAACGGCGTGGCTTTTATCCTGATTGTGGCTCAGTTTCAGCGTCGTTTTGGCGAGCGCTGGAAATGCCAACAGCAAACAGCCGGCCAGTAATACCGCTGATGTTGTGAATGAACGTGTGTTTTTCATATCTGCTTCCTTATAGGTTGGGATTCCTGTGGTTATCGTTGATTAATTAATAACCTGCTGATACGTAAGGTGTTGCGTAGGGGAAAGGCGTGGTGATGGTGTTCTTTATCCCCTGAATTCTGTCAGCCAATTTAATTTAATCAATAGACCAAAGAAAGAGATCTGGTTCACAGAAGAAAGTCATGGTAAAAACAGCGTCGTGGGCAATTCAGCGAAGTTTTTTTATATATTGCTGATAATGTGATGTTTTTTTACTTTTTGTTGTTATGACGATACTGCGTTTTTAGACGTGGGTATAATTAATTGCATACCAATTTGGAGATATTCATAAGACCAATTTCAAACGCCTCAGGCCAGACCGTTGAAAGTTGTTTCTATTTCGCGCCAGCCCTGCATATAAGGCGATAATCTCCTTCATTTTCGCTATAGATACGGCTTATAATCCCCGACCTTTGATTATTTTTTTGCCAATCGTTTTGGAAGCAATATGAGCGCTATCTCCCTGATCCAACCGGATCGCGACCTTTTCTCCTGGCCGCAGTACTGGGCCGCCTGCTTTGGGCCGGCGCCGTTTTTGCCGATGTCACGTGACGAGATGGATCAACTTGGCTGGGATAGCTGCGACATTATTCTGGTAACCGGCGACGCCTACGTCGACCATCCGAGCTTCGGCATGGCGATTTGCGGTCGTATGCTGGAAGCGCAGGGCTTCCGCGTGGGGATCATCGCCCAGCCGGACTGGAACAGCAAAGACGACTTTATGCGTCTGGGAAAACCGAACCTGTTCTTCGGCGTCACCGCCGGCAACATGGACTCGATGATCAACCGTTACACCGCTGACCGTAAGCTGCGCCACGATGACGCCTACACCCCGGATAACGTCGCGGGCAAACGCCCGGACCGCGCCACGCTGGTCTATACCCAGCGTTGCAAAGAAGCGTGGAAAGATGTCCCGGTGATCCTTGGCGGCATTGAGGCCAGTCTGCGCCGTACCGCGCATTACGACTACTGGTCTGATACTGTGCGTCGTTCGGTGTTAGTCGATTCCAAAGCCGACATGCTGATGTTTGGCAACGGCGAGCGTCCACTGGTGGAAGTGGCGCATCGTCTGGCAATGGGCGAAACCATCGATCAGATTCGTGATGTGCGTAACACTGCGATTATGGTTAAAGAAGCGCTGCCTGGCTGGAGCGGCGTCGACTCCACTCGTCTGGACACGCCGGGTAAAATCGATCCAATTCCCCATCCCTATGGCGAGGATCTGCCGTGCGCGGATAACAAGCCGGTCGCGCCGAAAAAGCAGGAAGCTAAAGCGATTACCGTGCAGCCGCCGCGTCCGAAGCCGTGGGAAAAAACCTATATCCTGCTGCCATCCTTTGAAAAGGTGAAAGGCGACAAGGTGCTGTACGCCCATGCGTCGCGTATTCTGCATCACGAAACTAACCCTGGCTGCGCGCGGGCGCTGATGCAAAAACACGGCGACCGCTATGTCTGGATCAACCCGCCCGCCATACCGCTCTCCACTGAAGAGATGGATAGCGTGTTTGCGCTGCCGTATCAGCGTGTGCCGCACCCGGCTTACGGCAATGCCCGTATTCCGGCCTATGAGATGATCCGCTTTTCGATCAATATCATGCGCGGCTGCTTTGGCGGCTGCTCTTTCTGCTCGATCACTGAACATGAAGGGCGCATCATTCAGAGCCGTTCAGAAGACTCTATCATCAACGAGATCGAAGCGATCCGCGACACGGTGCCGGGGTTTACCGGCGTGATCTCCGATCTGGGCGGTCCTACCGCGAACATGTATATGCTGCGCTGTAAGTCGCCGCGTGCGGAGCAGACCTGTCGTCGCCTGTCATGCGTCTATCCGGATATCTGTCCGCATATGGATACTGACCATACGCCGACGATCAATCTTTATCGCCGCGCCCGTGAGCTGAAAGGCATTAAGAAAATCTTAATTGCCTCCGGCGTGCGCTACGACATCGCTGTAGAAGATCCTCGCTACATTAAAGAGCTGGCAAGCCATCATGTGGGCGGCTATCTGAAGATTGCGCCGGAGCATACTGAAGAAGGTCCGCTGTCGAAAATGATGAAGCCGGGTATGGGCAGCTACGATCGCTTTAAAGAGTTATTTGACCTTTACTCTAAACAGGCCGGAAAAGAGCAGTATCTGATCCCATATTTTATCTCCGCGCATCCGGGCACGCGGGACGAGGATATGGTGAATCTGGCGCTGTGGCTCAAGCGCCACCGCTTCCGTTTGGATCAGGTGCAGAACTTCTACCCGTCGCCGTTGGCGAATTCGACCACCATGTATTACACCGGCAAAAACCCGCTGGGTAAAATTGGTTATAAGAGTGAAGATGTGGTGGTGCCGAAGGGAGACAGGCAACGTCGCCTGCATAAGGCGCTGCTGCGTTATCACGATCCGGCGAACTGGCCGCTGATTCGCCAGGCGCTGGAAGCGATGGGGAAAAAGCATTTGATTGGCGGTCGCCGTGAGTGTCTGGTGCCTGCGCCGACCATTGAAGAGATGCGCGAAGCGCGTCGCCAGAACCGCAACACGCGCCCGGCGTTGACCAAGCATACGCCGGTGGAACATCAGCGGCAGGGGCTTGCTGCGAATAAGAAGCGCGGGAAAGGCGCAGGGCGTTAATTACCTTTGAATCTGTTGCTTCTGGAAGCTAATGTTTTTGGAAGTAACAGACATCTAAATATATTGTATCGGTCTTTAGTAATTGCTAAATTACGGGGAGATTTATATTTTATTTCAATATTATTGATTGTATAAATTAATTATATATTACCTTAATGATTAAGGCATGATGCTTGCACACAGCCCCAGAGGAGGGGATATCATGGGTATGATTATTATACCTTGTCTTTTTGTCGTTGCTCTAATGGCTATTTTGATAATCATACTGGCCGTTAAAGCATGTAATTCTGAAAAAAGTGAAAACAGACTATCGTTTTGTGCAGGAATCATTTTAGCTGGCATCATTGCTGCGGTTCCTGGATGGTGGCTATATGAGCTTTTTAGCTACGGGCCGTAATATTCAGGTAACCCGACGTTAAGAACCTATCCTGTCAGGTGTTATTGTCGCAGGCAGTGTGAACACAGACAGCGCTTCGATCCCGTTGACTATAGGTTGGATGAGGCGTAGCCGAAATCCGACATTAACGGGCAGACGTCGCCCACTTCGTGAGGCGTCATTAGCCGGTTTACACGGCAGATTGGGCAAAGTGAACGATACATATTTTTATTCCTTTTCTATGCGGATGGTTATCGTGCGCATTTGCGCCAGCAGGCTGCCGCTTTGTTCGCGAATCACATCAGCAATCATCCGTGCCCCTCAATACCCTGTAGCACAATCTCCTGCCTGAACAACGTAGCTGTCTTGTTTTCGCCAGGCGTGAGTTGAATCTGCACGCGCGCGGTTGCATCGACGTGGCTGGCGTCTTTTGGCATGATATCGACATCCTCCAGCGCCAGATTTTCGAAATCCTGACAGTTGCAGAGCAGCCGACTGCTTAACCAGGGCGTGATGTGGCTTTTAGTGACATTTGCATTACTGCGTAAATCGACGATAAACCCGGTAAAGAGAAAATCTTATTGCTATTTAAAATCAGGGTGTTGTTCATTCCTTTGCTCCCTGGTTTTTAATCTGGATTACGTTTTCTGGGAGCGTGATTGTCTCGTAGTGAGATATGTCGGTTATCTCGCCTGCGCTGAGCCCCATATGACCATGCCCGTCTTTGTTAAAAGTGCCTTCAATCAGCACCTCGTATCCTCCGTCCTTCTGGAGGTCGAGAGGAATATTAGTGACGAAATTTCCCAACCAAAATCCATTTTCTCTCTGCGTTGCGTCTTTATTGGCATAAATCGCCGCATGTTCAAAACCGAGAATAACGTATCCGCGTAAACGTATTTTTTTCTGATGATAATGATCCGGATGCTGAAGAAGATCGGTGAATGAAATATCTGTAACCGCACTCGCCCTTGTGGGCTGCACTTTCTCATAACGGGTAATATTTGTTATTCCACCAGGATAATGACTTAAATGTCCGGATACACGCATATCAAAGATGCCTTCAACCACCATCGACGCCTCTGTGTGGTTACGGCTTACGGTATAGGGCACGAGAAAATTTTCCAGCCATAATCCATCTTGCTGTGGATCGCCATAAATAGCGTGGCGCTCAAAGCCAATGAGGACCAGACCACGAATGCGAACTTTTCTGCTATGGTATTCGTCTGGATGAGCAAGTAATTCTGCAATAGTAACATCTGCAATTTTTTGATTATTGATTGCCAGTTGCGGGGCGATTAATAATTTTAATTGTGTGTCATTGTGAAGCTGTCGCCCCAGTGACGGCAGCGGATCATCGATATTATCAACATCGGCAATTAGCCAGCGATCGTGCGGTTTATGCAACTGAAGCGTTAGCCAGCGCGAGTGATTTTTTTCTTTCAGGGTAATGTCCGCCTCAGCGAATTTATCACTGGCAAAGGAGTTTGCCTGACGTATTTCAACGGAGATATCGTTTGGGTTATGGCAAAAACACAGCGCATTAGCCGGCGTGTCAAAAAGTGGTTTGCTGGCGACGGATGCGGTACGGTGGTTCTCTAACATCTCACCGCGCAGCCAGATGTCATAATTCATCCGATCCTGTGGGGAGCCGTAAATACGCATAATCGCCTGCGCAAGCGTTTCACTACACTGCGCGCCCTGGCTAAAAGCGCAAAGTATTAACAAGAAAAAACACCGCCGCCCGGTTTTCATCCGCCTTTCCTTATCTGCAATACCTGTTCCTGGCATTGCCAGACGATGTTGCCGTCAACCATCGTCAGCAGTACCTGGCTATTGCCGATATCCTCATGCGGCACCGAGAAAATGTCCCTGTCCAGTACCTGAAAATCGGCTACTTTTCCCACTTCGATAGAGCCGCGAACCTGTTCCTGAAACTCCTGATACGCCGCATTGATAGTGTACATTCGCACGCCGTCCGCCACGCTTATCGCCAGCTCTGGGCGGATAATCTTGCCGCTGGACGCCGATTTGCGCGTGACCGCCGCCTGCACCATTTGCCGCCAGTTGACGAGATCCATAATACCGTCGGAGCCGCCCGCCACCGTGACGCCAAGGTCGATGATATCTTTCAGCCCCTTCCCGATTTCGCCTTTGATTCCGCAGACCTGCGCCCGGCGCTCGTAGTCGTATGCCGATCCGCTGGGGGAGGGTTGTTCGGACAAGATAATGCCGTATTTCGCCGCCTTGACGAAATCTTCGCGATCCCCCATTGAACCATGCAGCACATAGTGGCGGCGCTGCGGGCCAGGGCAGGTTTGAATGGCGTTAATGAAGCCGTCGATGGTGACCTTTACCGCTTTATCGCCGACCGCGTGAACGGCTAACTGGTAGCCGCGCTGATGCGCCAGCAGGGCCATTTTATGAAATTCCTGAATTTGTTCTTCTTCGCTGGCCGTTGGGCCGCAAAATACCGAACGACCAGCCCAACCCGGCCTGTCGGCGTAATCCTGATTCATCCACGCCGTGTGCGACATCGGCACGCCGTCGCAGAATATCTTCACGCTGTGGCAGTCCAGCCAGTTTTTATCGGGGAATTCCGGTAGCCCGCTGGCGTCCAGCGTGTGTTTTAAAATCTCATAAGACTGAACGCCTTTATCGGCGGCATAAAAGGCGAGAGAGACGCGCGCCGTGAGCTTTTTTTCTTCCAGTAGCTGGCGGTAAGCGGCAATGCCGGATACGCCAGCGGCGCCCGTCTCGCCCGGCCCCATAGCGCCTTCCGTATAGCTGGCATAGCCTTCACGGTTCATAAAGCGCTGGGCCGCGATAATGTTTTCTTTTAGTTCTTCCACCGTCGGGCGCGGCATGGCTTGTGTAATCAATTGCAGCGCCGGGATATCCAGGAAGTTGCCGTCCGGTTCGCCGTCTGGCGTTTTACCAATGTACCCGCCGATGGGATCTTGCGTCTCGCGGGTGATGCCGACGATCTCCAGCGCGTTGCTGTTGACGAGGCAGGAGTGACCATCCCAGAGGGCCAGAAAGGCAGGGTGGTTGGGCGTCGCGCTGTCGATGTCATGACGCGTCAGCGGGCGGCGGCTGTCGATGATGGCGGGGTTGAAGCCGCAGGCGTGGATCCACTGGCCGGGAGGCGTTGTTGCCGCTCGCTCGCGCAGCAGCGCTAAAAGCGCCTCCAGCGTGCGTGCCGTGCTGCAATTAACGCATTTCCAGCTCGCCGCCAACCAGCTAATGTGCACATGGGCATCGTGGGCGGCGGGCAGAATCAGCTTGCCTTGCAGATCAATAATCTGCGTGTCGGGGCCGATATGTGTTTTTATCTCTTCATCTTCGCCGACGTTGATGATCCAGCCGTTTTTCACCGCGATGGCGCGGGTGAAACGAAAATGACGATCGACTGTCGCCACTTTGCCGTTAATCAATACGGTATCTGCAACGGTCATCGTTTTCTCCTGTGTTTGTTGGCGGGAAATCTCCGTACCAGCGTAATAAACGGCGCTTCGTTTATCTGGATGGATCTGAACCCGGCGATATCCTGTTATTGTGCGATAGCCAGCAACGCAACAGCTTAATAATCTGAATACAGGCGCAGGCAATCGAAGAAATCCTTCGCATCAAGACGCGTGTTCGCACGACTGGCCTCGGCTTTGGCCGCATAAACCTCCGGGCGCAGGGCGTTGATATCCCGCTGGAGTCTGTCTATTTTGGCATTCAGAGTCTGAATATCAGAGGACAAATGATTAACTCTTTCTTCATTCACGCAACCGCTTAACAGACTGGTCGCCAGAATAATGGTTCCCACAGTAAAAATTTTTTCATTTATTGTTCCTTAATTTTCTCTTATTTGGGTGAAATAGTAGATAAGCGTCGGCGGGTGGTCTGTTGCATTGCTTTTAGCAGGCTTCCGCCATCCGGGCGGATAAAGTCTTCAATCTCCCATTGGCCCTGCGTGCGGTGAAGCAATAAATCCTGCACTTTCGTTGACGAATCGGTCAGCGTAAAACGGACATGGATACGTGCGCGATCGTTATTTTCTGCAATCACCTGAATGCTATTCAACCTGGCAAATTGCGATTCTTTGCCAAAAAATATCGGATTATCATAGAAATATAACTTATCGGTTTCCATTTCCGTATCCTGATCGTTATCAGGTTCGATGGTTATAGGGGCGTCGGCAAGAAAGGCGTTACGATACGCAGATGATGTCGTCCAGCGCCACGGCCAGGCAAAATGGCTAAGGCGGCCAAATGCAGGAATATCATTATTTTTATATGCTGTCTGAGAATAATCATTCACCGCCTGGCGATACTGTGCGGAAACAACCCATGTCCACGGCCAGCTATAATCATCCAGACGGTTGAAAAGTTCACGGACAAAATGTTGCGGGCGCTCTCTTTGCAGCGATCGCAGCGACGCAAGGGTTTTCTGATTTTCGCTATTAATTGCCTGCCAGAGACTGCCTTGCGGGCTGATAATATCGTCAATAAGCCAGCGGTCGCCTTCGGCGATCAGTTTCAGCGTTTGTGTGATGGCTTCCGGAGAGTCTTTGAAAGGGCGAAACTGTACGGTGGCGTCAGCATGAGAGACATCCGTCTGGTGAATGGTTATATTTTCCAACACCAGGTGGTCATATTCCTGGCAGTCACAAAGCGGATCGGAGTCCAGCCAGCCAATATCGCCCGGTAAGGTCAACCGATCGTTCAGGAGAATGACGTTTTTCATCCGCGTGGAAATAAGCGATTTTTCCGTTGTATCACCAAAATAGAGGGAATCAGATTCTATTTCATAGCTATGGTAAATCTGCCTGACCGTCTGCTCTGGCGATAACGGCGGCGTTCGCGCCAGCGCGGGAATCGTCAAAAAAAAACTGAGCAAGAGGAGGATATGTTTCATTGGGCGTTTCCTTATTCCCGGTTTAATCCATCCGATCTGAGTCTGTAAGCAGTATTATTTTTTACTCTTTTGTTTAGCCATTTCGGCCTCGAGTTCTTTAATATCCTGCTGCCTTTTACGTTCATTTTCCGCCCGCGGTGCTACGCGCTCGTAGCGTGTGATATCGGTAATGCCGCCGGGCCACGCGCCGAAATGGCCGTTCATGTCCATATCGAACGTTCCCGCGATCATCACATAATCGCCGTTAAGCTGACGCGCTTTGGCGAGGGTAATGACCGGGTTAGGAAAGCCGATATCCAGCCACAGGCTGTTGCCGTCAACGTTATTCAACCAAGCGTCTTTATCAAGGAATAGCGCGTTACCTTCAAATTCGATATTTCCGACGCCGATGACCACTATTTTTTGCAGATGGTATTTTTCTGGATTGGCCAGCAAGGCCGCCATAGATATCGGCCAGGAGAATGAATCTCTCCCCGGTTCAGCTCTTGTCGCCGTACTTTTTATCCTCGTATCTTCACGGATTTCACTGCGCAGACTTTTGGGGAGTTCGCTTCCGTCGTCGGTATCTTCCACTAACCAGAGTTCGCTGTCGCGATCGCGAACCAGCGTTAGCCCTAACAAGCGATGAGCGCCGACGTTCTCTTTATTAAGCGTCAGTTGTACCAGAGCATGAATACGTCCGGCATTCAGCGGCGTGGTATCAATCAATTCGGCGGAGACAAACATCTCGTCCTGACAGCGGCAAAGAAGATTATTGCTCAGCCAGGGCGTTATACCTCCCGTTGTCACATTGGCATTCGTCCGTAAATCGACGATAAATCCACCTGACAATATTTTGTCGCTATTTTCCACCAGCGGCTGATACAGTCGGGTAATCGCCTGCTCCGGGGATTCTCCGGCAAACACCGCAGTACTAAATAGCAGAAGAAGCAGAGGCAACGACCCTGTTGACCACGCTTTCATGATGACATCCTTGATGAAGAGGCGGAGTTGTAAATATTAACAAGTGCGGGCTAACGGGGGGAGTTGATGATTTCCGAAAAGCCCGACAAATGTCGGGCCGGAAGAGACGGTTAACCGCTCGATTATCTCCGCGACTGAGTTTAGTAAAGACCCAGCACTTTCCACCATGCGAGGCCGACTGTCAAAAAGACCGCCTGATTAAAGAGGCTGATAATAAATCCCGTTCGCCACCAGACGCCCGTCGGTACATATCCGGCGCCAAATAGAATGGGGCCGCGTGCGTGGGTATACTGCGTAAGAGAGCAGTACAGGCTGCTGGTAAACGCCAGCATAAGCGCCATCGGCGCTGCCGGTATATTCAGATGCAGACCGACACCCAGAAATACCGCATACAGCGCGGCGATTTGCGCGTTGCCGCTGGCGAAAAAATAGTGGGTATAAAAATAGGCTGCGTTAAGCAGCAGCAGGATGATTATCCAACTGGTTCCATGCATCGTACTGCCGATGCTGTCGCCAATCAGGTTGCCAAACCAGCTGGTGAATCCTAGTTTCTTCAACTGGTTAGCCATCATCAGCAGCGCGGCAAACCAAATCAACGTATCCCAGGCGCCTTTTTCGCTTTTAACGTCTTCCCAGGTGAGCACGCCGCTCAGTAATAAAATCGAGAGACCGACAAAAGAGGCCGTCGTGGCATCCACGCCGAGCGAGCTGCCAAAAATCCATAGCACCAGCAACACGCCGACGGTCGCCAGCATGAGCCACTCGCCGCGCGTCATACTGCCCATTTGCGCCAGCTCTTTGCGCGCCAAATCCGGCGCATCCGGCGTATGTTTAATTTCCGGGCGCGTCAGCCAGTAGACCAGCAGCGGGACGATAAGAAAAGAGACCAGGCAAGGCAGGAGCGCGGCGATAAACCAGCTTCCCCAGCTCAACGTAACGCCGGCGTTCGCCGCCAGTTTTACCGCCAGCAGGTTACCCGTATAACCGGTCATAAACAGTGCGGCGGTGACGTCGTTAACATTGCCAATACAGGTGATCAGAAAGGTGCCGATTTTGCTGCGAGACTCATCTTCCGGATGTGAATCAAAGCTGCGCGCCAGCGAGTCGGCGATCGGGTAAATCACGCCGCCGCAGCGCGCGGTGTTACTGGGCATCGCGGGGGAGAGGATCAGATCGGCAAACGCCAGGCCATAAGCCAGACCCAGCGTTCGTTTACCTAACAGACGGATCATTTGTAGGGCGATACGCCGACCCAGCCCGGTTTTGATAAACCCACGGGCAATCATAAAGGCGACGACGATAAGCCAGATCAGCGAACTGTTCAGCTCGCTCAAGGCCGTGGTAATCGCGCCGCTGGCCGTTTTGTCGCCGGCAGCATAGGCGAGCGCAAAGACGGTGATGCCGATAATACCGACCGCGCCAATAGGCAGCACTTTCGCCACGATAGAGGCGATCGTCGCGACAAAAATAATCGCGGAATGCCAGGCCGGTGCGCTTAACCCGGAAGGGGGCGTTAGCTGCCACAGTCCGGCGGCGATAACCAGAATAAGAATAAATGGGAGCCATTTGACGCCCTGAGATTTTTTTTCCGCCACAATCACACATCCATAAATATTTTATATGTATTAAGTAAATTCATAATAAATATGAATAAATATTCACAAAATCAGAATAATTCTGCGCTTGTGTGTGGGGGAAATATACTGTTAAATGCGCGTAATTGTTTCTTAATGTTTCGGAATGCAAAAAAGCCCGACGACATCGTCGGGCATGGCGTGCGATAAATCCGGCTTAACCGCCGAACTGATCCGGATCGGGACCGAGGCGTTTTCCTTGATCCAGTTTTGCGATCTCGCCTAATTCATCTTTATCGAGACGGAAATCCCAGACAGCAAAGTTTTCCGCGATACGGGAAGGGGTGACGGATTTCGGAATGACGACCAGCCCGCAGTCCAGATGCCAGCGAATAACAATCTGGGCGGGCGTTTTGCCGTATTTATCCGCCAGTTCGCGAATCACTTTCTGATCGAATACGCCTTCGCCACCCTGCGCCAGCGGGCTCCAGGACTCGGTCTGGATTTTATGCGTCGCATTCCACGCATGTAGCTGGCGCTGTTGCATCAAGGGGTGAAGCTCGATCTGGTTGATCACAGGGGTAACGCCGGTTTCATCGATCAGACGCTGGAGGTGATGGATCTGAAAGTTACAGACCCCGATACTCTTTACCAGCCCCTCTTTTTGCAGCGCGATCATGCCCTTCCAGGCGTCGACATAGTGATCGATAGCCGGTACAGGCCAGTGCATCAGATAGAGATCGAGATAATCAAGCTGCAGTTTTTTCAGACTCTCCTGCAGGGCTTCGCGGGGACGTTTTTGATCGTCATTCCACAACTTGGTGGTGATAAACAGCTCATCCCGCGCTACGCTCGCTGCTTTTAGCGCTTTGCCGACGCCTTCTTCATTCTGATATGCTGTGGCGGTATCAATCGATCGATAGCCCACCTCCAGCGCTTTATGAATCGCCGCGATCACCTCTTCATTGCTTGCTTTCCAGACTCCCAGCCCAAGTTGTGGCATTACGTTGCCATCCTGTAGCCTGATAATGGTTGGATTAGCCATGATGTGTTCCTCTTTTAATTGGCTCGCCGGAGTCGGGGCCGGCGAGACTAAGTGACTTAAGTCTGGACGAAATGGCCAAAAACGAAAGTCAGAGGCGAAAAAACCTTAGCGCGCCGCTTCATAAATCCGACGGCTGACATCCAGCGTAATATCCTGATTTTCACCTAAATTTGTGCATCCATGCGCCTCAAGTTTAGCCAGTAGCGCCGGAATAGTGCTGCCATCCAGACCGTAATCGGACAGGTGGGTAGGCACGCCCATCTGTTCAAAGAAACGGCGGGTGGCGGCAATGGCGGCATCAATACGCTCGTCGTCGGAACCGTCGGTGATATTCCATACACGTTCAGCATATTGCAGGAGTTTTGCACGTTTAACGTCTCGTTTTTCGTTCCATAGCGCAGGCAGAATGATAGCCAGCGTCTGGGCATGATCGAGACCGTGCATCGCGGTAAGCTCGTGGCCCAGCATATGCGTCGCCCAGTCCTGCGGAACACCAGCGCCAATCAGGCCATTCAACGCCTGAGTAGCGGCCCACATCACGTTGGCGCGGACGTCATAATTTTCAGGCTCTTGCAGCGCTTTGGGACCTTCTTCGATCAGTGTGAGTAAAATACCTTCGGCGAAACGATCCTGAATTTTGCCGTTAACCGGGTAAGTGACGTACTGCTCAACGGTATGGACGAAAGCATCCACGACGCCGTTCGCAACCTGGCGTGGCGGCAATGTATAGGTGTAGACCGGGTCCAGTACGGCAAACACCGGTTGCACGAACGAGGAGTGGAAGGCCTGTTTGTCGCCAGTGGTTTTACGGGAAATGACTGCGCCGGCGTTCGATTCTGAGCCGGTTGCCGGTAGGGTCAGCACAGACCCCATCGGGATTGCGCTACGAATCTCAGTACCGCCGGTTTCCAGAATGTGCCACGGATCGACGCCGTCCGTATATTGCGCCGCTGCGGCGATAAATTTGGTGCCGTCCAGTACGGAACCGCCGCCAACGGCCAGCAGGAAGGTAATATTTTCGTCGCGCACAAGCTGCACGGCCTTCATCAGCGTTTCATAGGACGGGTTCGGTTCAATACCGCCAAACTCCCGTACATCCAGTCCTTTTAACGCTTCCTGAACTTGCGCCAGTACGCCGGTCTTTTTCACGCTACCGCCGCCATAGGTAATCAGCACGCGGGCGTCCTGCGGGATTTGATCGCGAAGATCGACGATAGCACCTTTACCAAACAGAATGCGGGTAGGGGTATGTAATTTGAAATTGTTCATTGCTCATTCCCTTATGTGGGTAAAAAGAGGGCAGGCGGCTGTCTGCCTGATGGCCATCATTGTGGTCTCGTGAGGGATGTCTCTCAATGCACATTTCTGCCAATGTTTTGCCTATTTCTCCAGAATGCTGGAGAAAATCGCTAAAAATGCGCACAATCCAGCGGAGTGGATTTGATGAAAAAATGGCGCGTTATGAATCGTGAAGCAATTTGCTTACAGTTGGCGGATAAAATTAATCATTTAAAAAATAATGATAAAATAATCAGCGAGCGGCTGGCGGGCATTCGTCTGTTGTATGGTGTTGAACCGGGGCCGCGCACGCCGGTCATGTATCAGCCTGGCATCATATTTCTCTTTTCCGGCCATAAAATTGGCTATATTAACAAGCGCAAGTTTCGTTATGACGCTAATGAATATCTTTTACTGACCGTACCGCTCCCTTTTGAATGTGAGACCTGGGCGACGCCGGAGGTACCGCTGGCCGGTATTCGGCTCGACATTGATGTGCTGCAACTGCAAGAGTTGCTCATGGACATTGGCGAAGATGAGCGTTTCCAGTTGCCGATGGCAGCCAGCGGGATTAACTCCGCCACGCTGTCGGACGAGATTTTATGTGCGGTGGAAAGATTGCTGGATGTGATGGAGCGCCCGCTGGATGCGCGGATTCTGGGAAAACAAATTATTCGCGAAATTCTTTATCATGTGCTGATGGGGCCGCGCGGCGGGGCGCTGCTTGCACTGGTTAGTCGCCAGACGCACTTTAGCCTGATCAGTCGCGTACTTAAACAGATCGAAATGAAATACACCGAGAACCTGAATGTTGAGCAACTGGCGGCAGAAGCGAACATGAGCGTGTCGGCGTTTCACCATAATTTTAAGGCGGTCACCAGCACCTCGCCGTTGCAGTATTTAAAAAGCTACCGACTGCATAAAGCGCGGATGATGATGATTCACGACGGTATGAAGGCCAGCGCCGCGGCGATGCGGGTCGGCTATGAGAGCGCATCGCAGTTTAGCCGGGAGTTTAAACGTTATTTTGGCGTTACGCCGGGCGAAGATGCGGCAAGAATGCGGACAATGCAAGGGAGCTAAGTGAGGCATCCCGCCACGGGTCAACGAAGCGTAACCGGGCCATCCTGGCCGATTATGGATACGTCAGGCGTTACAGTATTTCTTTTTAATCACCACGACCAGCGTACCTAACAGTCCGGCGACCAGTAGCGCGACGGGAAGGATCATTAAAAATGTCATTACCTGGTCTTCATGGCGCTTAACAAACGGGATCATACTGAGCGCGTAGCCGAAGCTGGTCACGACAGTCACCCACAGCAGGCCGCTTAACCAGTTAAAAAACTGAAACCGGCGGTTGGACAGGCCGGAAATACCCGCCATTGTTGGCAGCAGAGTGCGGACAAACGCCAGAAAGCGCCCGGCAAGCAACGCTAACAAACCGTGGCGGTCAAACATGCAGGTGGCGCGCTGATGATATTTTGCCGGAAGCTGCGCCAGCCAGCCTTTGACGGTACGCGTATTACCAAGCCAGCGTCCCTGGATATAACTTAGCCAGCAGCCGAGACTGGCCGCGGTGGTGAGAATGCCAATCGTCGGCAAAAAATGCATCACATCCTGGGCGATCAACGCGCCTGCCAGTAGCAGCAGACTATCGCCAGGTAAGAATGACGCTGGCAGCAGACCGTTTTCTAAAAATAGCGTGGCGAACATGACAAAGTAGACGACGCTAACAACGTGTGGATTCGCCAGCGCGGCAAAATCATGTTGCCAGAGCGCAGCGATAATATCTTGAATGACAGCCATGAACTTTCCTGTGGAACAGCATTTATGCTTTTATTCGCCTATTGTACTCCTGAATCGTCCGGGATGCCTTGATCCCGGACGCAACAAACGCAGACTTTTCCACGGAAATTGTCTGCATATATGTCCATCCCCGGCAACTTTACACAATTCTGGCGAAGCCGGCGGCTAAATCAGCGATCAAATCATCAACACTCTCTAAACCAATATGCACCCGAACCAGCGTACCGGTAAAATCTACGCCGCCTGCGGGACGAATCGCGGCGATCTGTTCCGGCTGATTAGCAATAATCAGCGATTCGTAGCCTCCCCAGGAGTAGGCCATACTGAACAGCGAAAAGTTATCCAGATAGGCTGATAATTCTGCCTCGGTCAGCTTTTTATTGAGCACAAAGGAGAACAAACCGCTGCTGCCTGTAAAGTCTCGTTTCCAGAAGGCATGACCTTTGCTACCCGGCAGGGCCGGATGATTAACGCGCGCGACCTGAGGATGGTTCGCCAGCCATGCGGCGATTTTGAGGCTGCTTTCTTGATGCTGGCGCAGTCGGACACCGAGCGTGCGCAGACCGCGGCTGGTCATATAAGCCGTGTCGGCGTCGAGCATTTGCCCCATCAGATAGGCGTTTTCCCGCAATTGTTCCCAGCAGCGCGCATTTGCAACGGCAGTCCCGACCATCGCATCAGAATGACCAATCAGATACTTAGTGCCCGCCTGGATAGAGATATCAATATCGAACTCCAGCGCTTTGAACAGAACGCCAGCCGCCCAGGTATTATCAATCATGATGACGGCTTCTGGCGCGACGCGTCTGACCGCACTGACAATGGTCGGAATATCATGTACTTCCATGGTAATAGAACCGGGGGATTCCAGAAAAACGACTTTCGTGTTCGGCTGAATATGTTGCGTGATATCAGCGCCGATGAGCGGGTCGAACCAGCTTGTCGTCACGCCCAGTTTGCCGAGAATTTTGCTGCAGAAATCCTGGCTGGGTTCATAGGCTGTGTTGGTCATCAGGATGTGGTCGCCCTGCTCAACGAATGCCAGAATGGTGTTGGCGACCGCCGCCGCGCCGCACGGGAAGAGCGCGCATCCGGCGCCGCCTTCCAGTTCACACATGGCTTCCTGGAGCGAAAAGTGAGTCAGCGTTCCCCGGCGTCCGTAAAATAATTCGCCGTTGGCGCGATTGCGGGTAGCGTGTTTTTTGGCCTCGACGGTGTCAAACACCAGTGAAGAAGCGCGTTGAATCACACTATTCACTGAGCCAAGCGTGTATTTTTTGCTGCGTCCTGCGTTTACCAGTTTGGTATCCAACTGTTTATCCGTCATGTTGCGTTTCCTGATTTTAACCGTCTGGATGTCTAAACTAGCATGAATATAACCATCTGCACCCTGGCGACGTGTGATACAGATGAAAATTTTGCCAAAATAAAAACAGGTGGCTTTTTTAATGCGTAAGCGCAAAGAAAAAGCAGTAAAGGTGCGGCAGTATGTAAATAGTAATGAGAACGACTATCAATTCGACGTTGTTTTGATATTATTATGCTCAGATTTTGTGATTTGCGTCCTGGAGATACAGAGTGGGTAATAATTTGATGCAGACGGATCTTTCCGTCTGGGGCATGTATCAGCACGCCGATATTGTCGTGAAGTGCGTGATGATTGGTTTGATTCTGGCGTCAGTCGTCACCTGGGCTATCTTCTTCAGTAAAAGCGTTGAGTTTTTCACGCAAAAGCGCCGCTTAAAGCGCGAACAATTGCAATTAGCCGATGCGCGCTCCTTAGATCAGGCTTCCGACATTGCGGCAGGTTTCAGCGCAAAAAGCCTCAGCGCACAGCTCATCAATGAAGCGCAGAATGAACTGGAACTCTCTCAGGGCAGCGAAGATAACGAAGGGATTAAAGAACGTACCGGCTTCCGTCTGGAACGTCGCGTCGCAGCGGTGGGCCGCTACATGGGACGAGGCAACGGTTATCTGGCGACGATCGGCGCCATTTCCCCCTTCGTCGGGTTGTTTGGCACCGTATGGGGCATTATGAATAGCTTCATCGGTATTGCGCAAACGCAGACCACCAACCTGGCGGTGGTTGCTCCTGGTATTGCGGAAGCGCTGCTGGCGACGGCGATTGGGCTGGTAGCCGCGATCCCGGCGGTCGTCATTTACAACATCTTCGCACGTCAGATAGGCAGTTACAAAGCAACGCTGGGCGACGTGGCGGCGCAGGTATTGCTGCTGCAAAGCCGCGATCTCGATCTGAATGCGAGCGCCAGTGCGCAGCCGGTACGCGCCGCGCAGAAATTACGGGTAGGGTAATGCGTCATGGCAATGCGTCTTAACGAGAACCTGGATGACAACGGCGAAATGCATGAAATCAACGTGACGCCGTTTATCGATGTCATGTTGGTTCTGCTGATTATCTTTATGGTGGCTGCGCCGCTGGCGACGGTGGACGTCAAGGTGAATCTGCCCGCTTCTACCAGTACGCCACAGCCGCGTCCGGAAAAACCGGTTTATCTGTCGGTGAAAGCGGATAACACCATGTTTATCGGTAACGATCCGGTGACGGATGATACGATGATTGCCGAGCTAACGGCCCTGACGGAAGGGAAAAAGGATACTACGATTTTCTTCCGCGCGGATAAAACCGTAGAGTATGAAACCCTGATGAAAGTGATGGATATGCTGCATCAGGCGGGCTATCTCAAGATTGGTCTGGTCGGCGAAGAGACCGCGAAAGCGAAATAAGTATTCTGCTGATGCTGTAGGCCGGGTAAGGCGAAGTCGCCACCCGGCTTTTTTATTGCCTAAGATGGCGCCTTGCGTAACAGAAGTGCGCCATCGTAATCGACTTCATGCGTTAGCCTAAATGCTCCCCGCCGCACACGCCGTGCACTTCTGCGGTAACGTAACTGGATTCCTGGCTTGCCAGATAGACATACACCGGCGCCAGCTCTGCCGGTTGGCCGGCCCGCTTCATTGGCGTCTGCTGACCAAACTGCGGAATTTTATCCTGGGTTTGACCGCCGGAAATTTGCAGCGCTGTCCAGATAGGGCCAGGCGCGACAATATTCACACGAATTCCTTTTTCCGCCACCTGTTTCGCCAGGCCACGGCTGTAATTGAGGATTGCCGCCTTGGTTGCCGCATAATCCAGCAGGTGCGGACTGGGCTGATACGCCTGGATAGACGACGTTGTGATAATACTGGCGCCTTTTGGCAGCAGCGGAATCGCTTCCTGGGTTATCCAGAACAGAGCAAAAACGTTAACGGCGAAGGTTTGCTGAAATTGCTCGCTGGTCAGATCTTTTATCTCCGGGATTGCCGTCTGTTTACCGGCCACCAGCGCCAGAATGTCCAGCCCGCCCAGCGCTTCACGCGCCTTATGGACCAGCGAACGGGCGAAAGATTCGTCGCTAAGATCGCCTGGCAATAACACCGCTTTACGGCCGCACTCCTCAATCAGCGCTTTAACCTGCTGGGCGTCCTCTTCTTCCGCTGGCAGATAGTTGATCGCGACATCTGCGCCTTCACGCGCGTAAGCGATAGCGGCAGCGCGCCCAATCCCGGAGTCGCCCCCTGTCACCAGCGCCTTACGATCTTTAAGGCGACCACTGCCGACATAACTTTTTTCACCACAGTCAGGAACAGGCGTCATTTTCGCCTGGACGCCGGGCGCCGGCTGTTTTTGCTTAGGATACTCGCCGGTGTAATACTGCGTGGTAGGGTCGTATAGATGAGACATTGAGCTTCTCCCTTCAGGTTGAACACCCTTTAAGCGTAGACACTTTTACTACCGTAAGAGGGAGAATCAGAACGATCCTTATGCTTCGCCCGTATTCACAACAGAGTTAACTAGCCATGAAGGTTATTTTTCTTGCCGTGCGACGGTGGTGACGTTGCGCGTCCGGTAGTCGCCATCGGAAAGCTTACGCATCAGACGTAAGGTTGCCGTCTCGCGAGCCAGCAGATGCTGCCAGTCACTTTCAAGACGAGACATAATTTTGTCTCGTAATTCAGGATGCTGCTCGATAATGGCATTGATGGTCGCGCCATAAATCTCCTCTTTGACCTGTAACGCATACATCTCCCGTCGGTTTTGCCACTTCAGGCGCACTAACGCCGCCGGTATGGATACCACCTCCTGCGTTACCTTTTCCAGGGTGGCATTTTTACTGGCGATTAGCGCTGCAAGATTTTGCTTTAAGATAAATTCATCACTTTTATGGTTGTCTAAAGCCAAATAAACGTTATTGTCTTCAACTTCTTTCATCTTTATCTTCCAGTGAATAAAATAGCGGCATATTGGTTTCGCGAGTGATTAAATTAAGCCAAATGGCATTGCCTTTTTCATTTATCATTGCGGTTTTATCCGCCAGTATTTTACTTAGCGTTTGGGCATCAATATCGCCTTCTGCCTGTAGTGCGTTTATCAGGCGGGCAAACGTTTCAATTTTAGCCACACAATACAGACGTTCTTTAATATGACGGTCGCGTTCTTCAAATAATACGTTTCTGTGTTGCCCGGCAGCGTTAGCGCTAATTAAAATATCGGGCTCGAAATCGCTGAGTTTTGTCTTTCCCTTAGGCAAATTTTTACTGTTTTCTGTGGCTTCAGGGGGCGGCGATGACAGGCGAAAATGAGAGGAAACCAGATGCTCAGGAAGCATGACTAAATATCCTTTACGATCAGTGGTATACTATTTTTAATAGTGTAGGTTTCGTTGACAATAACATGGCGTAATTTTAAAATCAAAAAAAATGGAGCCTGCTATGAACAGTATTTTTTATTCTGTTATTATATTGCTATTACTGACCGGCGCGATACTCTTCCTGATGTGGGAGGTTAATAAAAAACGTCCTGGTGGAAAAGTCGTAAATTTAAATCAAACTGAACCCATGACAAAGGAAGAGGGCGAAGATCATTTCTCAGTATTAATGAATTCGATAACGCCGGTATGGTACTGGCGCGTTAACCATGAATATATCGATTTCCTTCATGCAACGATAAAACGAATGACAATGACTGAGTTGAATGAAACGCCAGGATTATTTGACGCACAGCGTCGTTGCAGCGACCTTAACTCTGCCGTTTATAAGTATTACGACAATATTAAGAAGCGTTGTCTGAACGGAGAAAAGGTGCCGTATTCGGATTTGGACGTCCTTAATTTACGCCAGTGTTTTCGTGAGTTCAGTCTTGAAGCCTACCCGGCGTTGGTCGCGCTGGTATGGCCGGAATATCAGCGCCCACAGGTTAAACCGGATGAGATTTAGAGCCTATCCCATTAGGGCTATTTTACTTGCCATTTTGGACCTGGCAGTGCTCGCCAAAACGCGTTAGCGTTTTGAACGCCGCTTGCGGCGGCCCGAAGGGCGAGCGTAGCGAGTCAAACCTCACGTACTACGTGTACGCTCCGGTTTTTGCGCGCTGTCCGTGTCCAAACTGGCTGCGCCAATAACGCCTGGTGGGATAGGCTCTTAACTGCATGTTGATCTGATGTTGCATGGTTGAGATATACTGTTGCTGGTTTTAGTTACCTGACAGGTCCCTATGGAACGCTTTCTTGAAAATGTAATGTATGCGTCTCGCTGGCTGCTCGCGCCGGTGTATTTTGGCCTCTCTTTGGCGCTGATCGCTTTAGCGCTAAAATTTTTCCAGGAAATTCTACACGTTCTGCCGAACGTTTTTGCCCTGGCGGAGGCCGATCTGATTCTGGTGCTGTTATCGCTGGTTGATATGACGCTGGTCGGCGGATTGCTGGTAATGGTCATGTTCTCCGGGTATGAGAATTTTGTCTCTCAGCTGGATATCTCTGCGGGCAAGGAGAAGCTGAACTGGCTGGGGAAAATGGATGCGACTTCGCTAAAAAATAAGGTGGCGGCATCGATAGTCGCTATCTCTTCCATTCACCTGTTACGCGTGTTTATGGATGCGAAAAACGTCCCGGATAACAAATTAATGTGGTATGTCATCATCCATCTGACCTTTGTCCTGTCGGCGTTCGTGATGGGCTATCTGGACAGATTGACGCGACATAACCATTGAGCCGCCGTCCACGGCGGGGCAGTCGGGCAAAGGATGCTGAGCCCGGCTGTAAAACAGCGCTTCTTTAACGGCGGATAAGCGTCTCCCTGCAGCCTTACGCAATATTTTTACTACATCTATTCATTTACCCAGTAATAAGACTAAAAGATTTTCTCTGCGTTCACAGATATATAACATCTGCGGGTACGTAAACGGCGATAACTGTAAAAAAATGGAGAATGCATTATATATTCTCCGCGCCTTGCCGATAACGAGAGTGCGTCATCGTCTGATGACTAATCTCTTATATTCAGCAAGGAAATTCATATGCGTTTGCTGCAAAACTTTACTATTCGTATGGTCATGCTGACGATACTGGGACTTTTTTGTCTACTCTGGTCGGGGGTGGGGTTATACAGCGTCCATGCTTTATCCGAAGTTTCGGAAGGAAATGATATTGACCGGCATCTTGTGCGGCAAATGACGGTGCTAAGCCAGGGTAACGATCAATATTTCCGCTTTGTTACCCGCCTTAGCCGCGCGATGGATGTAAAAATCGGCGGCGGCACGCCCGATTTTGCGCCCGCCCGGCAGTCGCTCGAGAATATGCGTCAGAAGCTGGAGGAGATGAAAGCGCTATCGCCAGGGCCGATGAACCCTGATATCTCAAGGGAGGTCTTGTCCAACTGGCAGGCCTTGCTGGAGAAAGGCGTCGTTCCTCAAATGCAACTGGCGCAGCAAGGATCGCTGACCGCCTGGAGCGAACATGCCAGTACGGTCACGCCCGCACTTAGCCGCGCGTTCGGCGCCAGCGCGGAACGGTTTAGTCATGAAGCTGGCGCCATGCTGGATAACACACGTGTGATGGTCGATGGTAAAACCTATACCATCCGCATCCTGCTTATTACGGCGGTGATTCTGGGCATTGCTATCCTGATTTTTACCGATCGCTATCTGGTTGCAATGATGGTGAAACCGCTGGAGCGTATCCGTCAGCAGTTTCAGCGTATCGCGCAAGGCGATCTTAGCCAGCCGATTGAAGCGTTGGGGCGTAACTGCGTAGGCCGGTTGGTGCCGCTACTGCGCGCGATGCAGGACAGTTTACGCGAAGCCGTGAGTACGATCCGCGCCGGAAGCGACAATATCTGGCGCGGCGCGACGGAAATTTCTACCGGTAATAACGATCTCTCTTCCCGAACGGAAGAACAGGCCGCTGCGCTGGAAGAGACGGCCGCCAGCATGGAACAGCTTACCGCAACGGTGAAAATGAACGCCGAACACGCTCGCCAGGCGAGTCAGCTTGCGGATGCCGCCTCGCTAACGGCAGGAAAAGGCGGTGAACTGGTTTCCGATGTGGTAGAAACAATGAACGGTATTTCCGCCAGTTCGCAGCAGATCGCCGAAATTACTACCGTGATTAATAGTATTGCTTTCCAGACCAATATTCTGGCCTTGAACGCAGCGGTAGAAGCGGCCAGAGCGGGCGAGCAGGGACGCGGCTTCGCGGTGGTCGCCGGTGAGGTACGTAACCTGGCCAGCCGCAGCGCGGGGGCGGCGAAAGAAATTGAAGCCTTAATTGGCGAATCGGTACGTCGCGTAGCGCAGGGCGCGCAGTTGGTCCAGGAGACCGGCGCGACGATGGACGCCATCCTGCGCGGCGTCACGGAAGTGACGACGATTATGAAACAGATCGCGTCCGCCTCCGAAGAACAGAGTAAAGGTATTTCTCAGGTTGGCGTGGCGATCACGCAAATGGATAGCGTTACGCAACAAAACGCCGCGCTGGTTGAGCAGGTTTCCGCGGCGGCGGCGGCGCTGGAACGGCAGACGGAGGATTTGCAACGCTCCGTACAGCAGTTCCGGCTTTCCGCTAGTGAGCCGCAACAACACGTAACGGCGAAAGCGGCGCCTGGCGTTCAGAGAATGGCGTCGACTCCCGCACAGTCTACTGATGAATGGGTTGCCTTCTGATGTGAAGCAAAAAAGCGCGTAATGCGCTGGCCTTCATTTAATTAGTCGCTATATAATTTATTATATAGCGACTAAGGAGGTCAGATGAATAATCATTTTGGGAAAGGGTTAATGGCCGGGTTGCACGCGCCATATGCATATAGCGCGCATCATGCGGTGAATTTCTGTTCTGAGTATAAACGTGGCTTTGTATTGGGTTTTACACACCGTATGTTCGAAAAGACCGGCGATCGTCAACTTAGCGCGTGGGAGGCTGGAATTCTGACGCGTCGCTATGGTCTGGATAAAGAAATGGTGATGGATTTCTTTAAAGAGAATCATTCCGGGATGGCGGTTCGCTTCTTTATGGCCGGTTATCGACTCGAAGGTTGATCCAACAGGGGTATTATCTTGCTTTAATTAATTACACTATCGCCTCTTCCCTTCGTTTTACTGTTCCGTCGAAGTATTATGGCGCACATAACCATAAAAAAAGTGTGGTAAATGGCGTACCGATCGCAATAACTTCTTCGCGAACAGTGCAAAATAAAAGCCAGGTCTTCGTAACGGAATAACTATAAAATGACTGGAGATAATACTCTCATCACTTCTCACGGCATTAACCGTCGTGATTTCATGAAGCTTTGTGCAGCACTGGCCGCTACTATGGGGCTCAGTAGCAAAGCCGCCGCAGAAATGGCAGAATCGGTATCCAATCCACAGCGTCCGCCCGTTATCTGGATTGGCGCTCAGGAGTGTACCGGTTGTACCGAATCACTGCTTCGTGCTACACACCCAACCGTTGAAAACCTCGTTCTGGAGACTATCTCTCTGGAATACCACGAGGTACTTTCCGCCGCATTCGGTCACCAGGTCGAAGAAAACAAACATAACGCTCTGGAGAAGTATAAAGGGCAATATGTTCTGGTGGTGGATGGTTCTATCCCACTAAAAGATAACGGTATCTACTGCATGGTTGCCGGCGAGCCGATCGTGGATCACATCCGCAAAGCCGCTGATGGCGCAGCCGCGATTATCGCTATCGGTTCCTGCTCGGCATGGGGCGGCGTTGCTGCGGCTGGCGTAAACCCAACCGGCGCTGTCAGTCTGCAGGAAGTCTTACCGGGCAAAACGGTTATCAATATTCCAGGTTGTCCGCCAAACCCGCATAACTTCCTGGCGACCGTCGCGCATATCATCACTTACGGCACGCCGCCGAAGCTGGATGCGAAAAATCGTCCAACCTTTGCCTATGGCCGTCTGATTCATGAGCATTGCGAACGTCGTCCACACTTCGACGCAGGCCGTTTTGCCAAAGAATTTGGCGACGAAGGCCACCGTCAGGGCTGGTGTCTCTACCATCTTGGCTGTAAAGGGCCGGAAACCTGGGGCAACTGTTCTACGTTACAGTTCTGTGACGTTGGCGGCGTCTGGCCAGTGGCGATCGGTCATCCTTGCTATGGCTGTAACGAAGAAGGTATCGGCTTCCATAAGGGCATTCACCAGCTTGCTCATGTCGAAAACCAAACTCCGCGTTCAGAGAAACCTGACGTCAATATGAAAGAAGGCGGCAATATCTCTGCGGGCGCTGTCGGTCTGCTTGGCGGCGTAGTCGGTCTGGTTGCCGGCGTCAGCGTGATGGCGGTACGTGAACTGGGGCGTCAGCAAAAGAAAGATAACGCTGACTCACGGGGAGAATAACCGTGAACAGACGTGACTTTATTAAAGCAGCCTCCGGTGGAGCATTGCTGTTGGGCGCCGCGCCGTCTGTCAGCCATGCGGCTGCAGAAAACCGTCCGCCGATTCCAGGTTCGCTGGGTATGCTGTATGACTCCACTCTGTGCGTGGGCTGTCAGGCCTGCGTCACAAAGTGTCAGGATATCAACTTCCCGGCGCGTAACCCGGAAGGGGAGCAGACTTGGTCGAACAACGACAAGCTGTCGCCGTATACCAATAACATTATTCAGGTATGGCGTAGCGGCACGGGCGTGAACAAAGATCAGGAAGAGAACGGCTATGCCTACATCAAGAAACAGTGTATGCACTGCGTCGATCCTAACTGCGTTTCCGTTTGCCCGGTGTCGGCGCTGAAAAAAGATCCGAAAACCGGCATCGTCCACTATGACAAAGATGTCTGCACCGGCTGCCGTTACTGTATGGTTGCCTGTCCGTACAACGTACCTAAGTACGACTACAACAACCCGTTTGGCGCGCTTCACAAGTGTGAGCTGTGTAACCAGAAAGGCGTTGAGCGTCTGGATAAAGGCGGTTTGCCTGGGTGTGTGGAAGTTTGTCCGGCAGGGGCCGTCATTTTCGGTACTCGTGAAGAGCTGATGGCGGAAGCGAAAAAACGTCTGGCCCTCAAACCAGGCAGTGAATATCACTATCCGCGCCAGACGTTGAAAACGGACGACACCTATCTGCATACGGTGCCTAAATACTACCCACACCTCTACGGTGAAAAAGAGGGCGGTGGTACTCAGGTGCTGGTGCTGACAGGCGTTCCTTATGAAGATCTGGATCTGCCGAAGCTGGATGACCTTTCAACCGGAGCGCGCTCCGAGCATGTTCAACACACGCTTTATAAAGGCATGATACTACCCCTGGCTGCGCTGGCGGGCTTAACCGTGCTGGTTCGTCGTAATAGCAAAAACGACCATCACGATGGAGGAGACGATCATGAGTCATGATCCAAAACCGCTGGGCGGAAAAATCATCAGTAAACCGGTCATTATTTTTGGACCGTTAATCGTCCTGTGTATGCTCCTTATCGTGAAGCGTCTGGTCTTCGGGTTGGGCTCCGTTTCCGACCTGAACGGCGGTTTCCCGTGGGGCGTCTGGATTGCCTTTGACCTGTTGATCGGCACCGGCTTTGCCTGCGGCGGTTGGGCGTTGGCATGGGCGGTGTATGTCTTTAACCGTGGGCAATACCATCCGTTGGTGCGCCCGGCGTTGCTGGCAAGCTTGTTTGGTTACTCGCTGGGCGGCCTGTCGATCACTATCGACGTCGGTCGTTACTGGAACCTGCCGTACTTCTACATTCCAGGTCACTTCAACGTGAACTCGGTACTGTTTGAGACGGCGGTCTGTATGACCATCTACATCGGCGTGATGGCGCTGGAGTTTGCGCCTGCCCTGTTTGAACGTCTGGGCTGGAAAGTGTCGCTCAAGCGTCTGAATAAGGTGATGTTCTTTATTATCGCGCTGGGCGCGCTGCTGCCGACGATGCACCAGTCCTCAATGGGGTCATTGATGATCTCGGCGGGCTATAAAGTGCATCCGCTATGGCAAAGCTATGAAATGTTGCCGCTGTTCTCGGTTCTGACCGCGTTTATCATGGGCTTCTCTATTGTCATATTTGAGGGTTCGCTGGTTCAGGCAGGCCTGAAAGGAAACGGTCCGGATGAGAAAAATTTGTTTGTTAAGCTGACGAATACCATCAGCGTGCTGCTGGCGATTTTCGTCGTCCTGCGCTTTGGCGAACTGATTTATCGCGACAAGCTGTCCTATGCGTTTGCCGGCGATTTTTACTCCGCTATGTTCTGGATTGAAGTCGTCCTGATGGTCTTCCCGTTAGTGGTGCTGCGTGTGGCGAAACTGCGTAATGACTCTCGTATGCTGTACCTGTCGGCGCTGAGCGCGCTGTTGGGCTGCGCGACGTGGCGTCTGACCTATTCGCTGGTGGCATTCAACCCGGGTGGCGGCTACCACTACTTCCCAACCTGGGAAGAGCTGTTGATTTCTATTGGTTTTGTGGCTATTGAGATTTGTGCATACATCGTACTCATTCGTCTACTGCCGATACTTCCTCCTTTAAAACAAAACGATCATAATCGTCATGAGGCGAGCAAAGCATGAGCCAGAGAATTACTATTGATCCGGTAACCCGTATTGAGGGTCATTTACGCATTGACTGCGAAATTGAGAACGGCGTCGTATCCAAAGCATGGGCGTCCGGCACCATGTGGCGCGGTATGGAAGAGATCGTGAAGAACCGCGATCCGCGCGATGCGTGGATGATTGTGCAGCGTATTTGCGGCGTTTGTACGACAACTCACGCGATCTCCTCCGTTCGTGCGGCAGAAAGCGCGCTGAATATTGATGTTCCCGTCAACGCGCAGTATATCCGTAATATTATTCTGGCGGCGCATACCACCCATGACCACATTGTCCATTTCTACCAGCTCTCTGCGCTGGACTGGGTGGACATTACCTCTGCGCTGAAAGCCGATCCGGAAAAAGCTTCTGCGATGCTGGATGGCGTGTCGAGCTGGCACCTGAACAGCGCGCAAGAGTTCACGAAAGTTCAGAACAAGATCAAGGATCTTGTCGCCAGCGGTCAGTTAGGTATTTTCGCCAATGGCTACTGGGGGCACCCGGCAATGCAGTTACCGCCGGAGGTCAACCTGATTGCGGTCGCCCACTATTTGCAGGCGCTGGAATGTCAGCGTGACGCTAACCGCGTGGTGGCGTTGCTGGGCGGTAAATCGCCGCATATCCAGAACCTGGCGGTCGGTGGGGTGGCGAACCCGATCAATCTCGACAGTATCGGTACGTTGAACCTTGAACGCCTGATGTACATCAAATCGTTTATCGATAAGCTGAGCGATTTTGTCGAGCAGGTGTATAAAGTGGATACCGCAGTCATCGCGGCCTACTATCCGGAATGGCTGGAGCGTGGCAAAGGCGCGGTGAACTACCTGAGCGCGCCGGAATTCCCGACCGACGGTAAAAACGGCAGTTTCCTGTTCCCGGGCGGTTACATTACCAATGCCGATCTGTCGACATACCGTCCGATCACCTCTCACTCCGACGAATTCCTGATTAAAGGTATTCAGGAGAGCGCGAAGCACGCCTGGTACAAAGATGAAGCGCCGCAGGCGCCGTGGGAAGGCACTACGATCCCGGCTTACGACGGTTGGTCGGATGACGGTAAATACTCATGGGTCAAGTCGCCGACATTCTACGGCAAAACCGTCGAAGTCGGGCCGCTGGCGAACATGCTGTGTAAACTGGCTGCAGGTCGTGAATCCACCCAGGCCAAGCTCAATGAAATCATTGCGCTTTATCAGAAGCTGACCGGCAAAACGCTGGAAATGGCGCAACTTCACTCTACGCTGGGTCGTATCATCGGGCGTACTGTTCACTGTTGTGAACTGCAAAACATATTGCAGGATCAATACAACGCGCTGATTGTAAATATCGGCAAAGGCGATTACACCACGTTTGTGAAGCCGAACATTCCGGCGACGGGCGAGTTCAAAGGCGTGGGCTTCCTGGAGGCGCCGCGCGGTATGCTGTCTCACTGGATGGTGATTAAAGACGGTATTATCAGTAACTATCAGGCAGTGGTGCCATCGACCTGGAACTCAGGTCCGCGTAACTTCAACGATGACGTGGGGCCGTACGAACAGTCGTTGGTCGGTACGCCGATCGCCGATCCGGCGAAGCCGCTGGAAGTGGTACGTACCATCCACTCCTTCGACCCTTGCATGGCGTGCGCGGTGCACGTGGTGGACGCCGATGGCAATGAAGTGGTCTCGGTGAAGGTTTTGTAATGCGGATATTAGTCTTAGGGGTCGGCAATATTTTGCTGACCGATGAAGCCATCGGGGTGCGTATTGTTGAAGCGTTAGAGCAACGATACACCCTGCCGGATTTCGTTGAGATTCTGGATGGCGGTACGGCGGGAATGGAACTTCTTGGCGATATGGCGAATCGTGATCATTTGATCATTGCCGACGCCATCGTGTCGAAAAAGAACGCGCCGGGAACCATTATGGTACTGCGCGACGATGAAGTTCCGGCGCTGTTCACCAACAAAATCTCCCCCCATCAGCTTGGACTGGCCGACGTATTGTCGGCCCTCCGCTTTACCGGCGAGTTTCCGAAGAAACTGACCCTGGTCGGCGTTATTCCACAGTCGCTGGAACCGCACATCGGCTTAACGCCAACCGTAGAAGCGATGATTGAACCTGCGCTTGAGCAGGTTCTTGCTGCGCTGCGTGAATCCGGCGTCGAAGCAATTCCTAAGGAGACGGCGCATGTCTGAAACGTTTTCCGGATTCGACACGGCGCCCGTCGCCCGGGTTCAGGCGGCGTTTGAAGAGATAGCCCATCGTTCGATGCACGATCTTTCGTTTCTGCATCCGACTATGCCTGTGCATGTCTCTGATTTTACGTTGTTTGAAGGACAATGGACGGGCACGGTAATTACGCCGTGGATGTTAAGCGCATTAATCTTCCCTGGCCCGGACCAGATCTGGCCCGGGCGTACCGTCGGTGAAAAACTCGGTCTGCAACTGCCTTATGGCACGATGACCTTTACCGTTGGCGAACTGGAAGGCGTTTCGCAATATCTTGCCTGCTCGTTGATGTCGCCGCTTTCCCGTAGCCTGTCGCCGGAAGAGGGCGTCCGGCTGGCGGATGACTGCGCGCGGATGCTGCTATCCCTGCCGGTAAGCAATCCTGATGCGCCGCAGACAAGCCGGCGCGCGTTGCTGTTTGGCCGTCGGAGCTGTGAGAATGCATGAGCTGTCTCTTTGCCAAAGCGCCGTTGAAATTATTCAGCAGCAGGCAGAACAGCACGGCGTGGCGCGCGTCACCGGCGTATGGCTGGAGATAGGCGCGCTTTCGTGCGTTGAAGAGCGCGCGGTTCGTTTCAGCTTTGACATCGCCTGCCAGGGGACTTTAGCGCAAGGGTGCGAATTGCACATCGACTACAGACCGGCCCAGGCCTGGTGCTGGGATTGCAGTCAGGTGGTGGAAATTCTCAGGCATGACGCGCAATGTCCGCATTGTCATGGCGATCGCCTGCGGGTGGATACCGGCGATTCGTTGAAAGTAAAAAGTATTGAGGTCGAATAACCCGCATTTTATTTCAGGTGGTTAATTATGTGTATTGGCGTCCCCGGTCAGGTGCTGGCCGTCGGAGATGATATTCACCAGCTTGCGCAGGTGGAAGTGTGTGGCATCAAACGTGATGTCAATATTGCTCTGATTTGTGAAGGTAAGCCAGCCGATCTGATAGGGCAATGGGTATTGGTACACGTTGGTTTTGCGATGAGCATCATTGACGAAGACGAAGCGAAAGCCACGTTAGATGCGCTGCGCCGCATGGAGTACGACATAACCAGCGCGTGATCCCTTAATCACCTCTATTATATCGCTCTATAATCGTTGTATAATTATTTATATATCGATTATGGGGCGAAACCTATGAATAAATTTTTGCGCCAGCTCTCTCTGCTGGCGTTGCTTTTTTGCTGGCCGTTAATGTCACAGGCGGCGCGTACTTTTACCGATCAAATTGGCCGCCAAGTCACGGTTCCCGACACCGTCGACAGAGTGGTGGTGCTCCAGCATCAAACGCTCAATCTCCTTGTACAGATGAATGCCACTGACAAAATCGTTGGGGTCATGGCGAACTGGAAACAGCAATTAGGCGACGGCTATGCGCGTCTGGCGCCGGAACTGGCGCAAAAAGCCTCGCTGGGCGATCTAACGCACGTTGATCCTGAAAAACTGGTGGCGCTGCACCCGCAGGTGGTGTTTGTCACGAATTACGCTCCGCAGGAGATGATCGACAAGATCAGCCGTCTTGGCATTCCGGTGGTGGCGATTTCGCTGCGCCATGATGTTGTTGGCGAGCAGGCTAAAATGAACCCGACCCTGGCCGATGAAGAGCAGGCTTACAACCGCGGGCTGCGTGAAGGAATAACGCTGATTGGCGATATCGTCAATAAACCGCAGGAGGCGAAAGCGCTGATTGAGGCGATGGATAAAGGTCGCAAAATGGTCAGCGACCGTTTGCAGTCGGTTCCTGAAAATGAGCGGGTTCGCGCCTATATGGCGAATCCGGAGCTGACCACCTACGGTTCCGGTAAATATACCGGTCTGATGATGGCCCATGCGGGGGCGCTGAATGTAGCGGCATCCTCGGTGAAAGGCTTTAAGCAGGTGACAATGGAGCAGGTGATCGCCTGGGATCCACAGGTGATCTTTGTCCAGAATCGCTATCCGAAGGTCGTCAATGAGATCCTGCACAATCCCCAGTGGCAGGTCATTGACGCGGTGAAGCATCATCGGGTTTACCTGATGCCGGATTATGCCAAAGCCTGGGGATATCCGATGCCGGAGGCGGTGGGAATCGGCGAACTGTGGATGGCGAAAAAACTCTATCCGGAAAAATTCCACGATATTGACATGCAAAAGGCCGCTAACGACTGGTATCAACGTTTTTACCGTACTGACTATCAGGGCGTACAGTGATGCGAATACTGGCTGCGGGGAGCTTGCGTGTCGTCTGGCCGCAGCTAATGGCGGCGTTTCAGGCGGATGCGGTATGTGATTTCGGTCCGGCGGGGTTGTTACGTGAACGCATCGAAGCGGGCGAAGCGTGCGACTTTTTTGCTTCGGCGAACCTGGCGCATCCGCAGGCGCTGCTGGAAAGCGGGCGGGCGCTGTGGGTCGCGCCTTTTACGACGAACCGTTTGTGTCTGAGCGTGCGGGCGCAGGCGATGCGTGAAGGCGAGGACTGGCTGTCGCTGTTAACCCGGCGGGATCTGCGGATCGGCACCTCAACAGCAGGTTGCGATCCTTCCGGCGATTATACGCAACAGCTTTTTTCGCGGATGGGCAAGGAGGGCGAAGCGGTCCGAAAACGCGCGGTAGCGCTGGTTGGCGGCAGGCAGACTTTGCCGTTACCGGCGGGCCGGCTGGCGGCGGAATGGCTCATCAATCATGATTACACCGATATCTTTATCGGCTATGCCAGCTATGCTCCCAGGCTACGGCTGGTTAATTCGCTGCGAGTGGTTGATATCCCGGAACCTTATAATCCCGTGGCTGAATATGGCTTTGCCTGCCTGAGCGAGCAGGGAAAAACGCTTGCCGACTTTTTACTATCAGCACGGGCGAGGTCGATTCTCATGCAACATGGGTTTAGTGAAGCGCCGAATATGACACACTCGCAGAACTGATAAGCGAAGCGTCAGCAGGGAATACCATGCCGGATGACGACATTACTACCTCATCCGGCATCATGGTTTAACTTTGACGTTTATCTTCGGTATGGTTTTCGAAGTCGCTGGCGTCATGGCGTTCGTGAAGCTGTTCGTTCAATGGGCCGTTGGTCCGGTTGACAATGCGCCCCCGCTTTACCGCCGGACGTTCGGCTACCTGTTTCGCCCAGCGTTGTACGTTTTGATAACTTCCGGCATCCAGAAACTCCGCTGCATCATAGACATTCCCCAGCACCACGTTGCCGAACCACGGCCAGATGGCCATATCGGCAATAGTGTACTCTTCTCCCGCGACATACGGGTGGTGAGCTAACTGCTTATCCAGCACGTCCAGCAGACGCTTGGCTTCCATGGTGAAGCGATTAATGGCGTACTCAATTTTTACCGGCGCATAATGATAGAAATGACCGAAACCGCCACCGAGGAACGGCGCCGCGCCCTGTAGCCAGAACAACCAGTTAAGGGTTTCTGTGCGCTTAGCCAGATCCTGCGGCAGGAAATGGCCAAACTTATCCGCCAGATAAACAAGAATTGCGCCCGACTCAAAAACTCGAATCGGCGGGTTGTGTGAGTGATCGCGCAGCGCCGGGATTTTTGAGTTCGGATTGATGTCAACAAAGCCGCTGGAGAACTGATCGCCCTCGCCGATGCGAATCAACCAGGCGTCATATTCGGCGCCGGTCACGCCCAGCGCCAGGAGCTCTTCCAGCATAATGGTCACTTTCTGGCCGTTAGGCGTCCCCAGCGAATAGAGCTGTAACGGATGTTTGCCGACGGGCAGCGTTTTGTCGTGCATCGGGCCGGAAACCGGGCGATTAATGTTAGCGAACGCGCCGCCGCCGGATTTATCCCACGTCCAGACTTTTGCGGGTTGATAAGTATTATCTGCCATATTGACCTGCCTTCACAGTGGTGGTGTTGAAGCAGTGTAGCAGCTTGCTAACCGGACATTTAACCGATTGGGACATTCCGGCGAGTGAAATTTTAACCTTCTGGCCTCAGTGTGCCTTATTGAGGTGTATGATTATGTCGACCTCTGTCCGGTTAGTGTCACAGAGCAGACAATCAGAGCGAAATCACGCCAGGCTGCTCAGGCGGTCTTGTTTTGAGGTAAGTGCATGAGCAAAGGAACCACCAGTCAGGATGCCCCCTTCGGGACATTATTGGGTTACGCCCCCGGCGGCGTAGCGATCTACTCTTCAGATTACAATTCCCTCGATCCGTGGGACGACGACGACGCAGCTTTTCGTAGCTACATCGACGATGAATACATGGGGCATAAATGGCAGTGCGTGGAATTTGCCCGCCGTTTCCTCTTTCTGAATTATGGCGTTGTTTTTACTGACGTCGGCATGGCCTGGGAAATCTTCTCGCTGCGTTTTCTGCGCGAGGTCGTGAATGACAATATTTTGCCTTTGCAGGCCTTCCCGAACGGTTCGCCGCGCGCGCCGGAGGCCGGGGCGCTGCTCATCTGGCAAAAGGGCGGCGAGTTTAACGAAACCGGGCACGTTGCGATTATCACCCAGCTCCTGGATAACAAAATTCGTATTGCTGAGCAAAACGTTATCCACACGCCATTGCCGCCAGGGCAGCAGTGGACTCGCGAACTGGAAATGGTTGTAGAAAACGGGTGTTACACCCTGCGCGACACCTTTGATGACACGACGATTTTAGGCTGGATGATCCAGACCGACGACACGCAATACAGTTTGTCACAGCCTGACATCGCGAATCAGTCGCTGGCGATTCGCGGCGCAAGACTGCCAGAGAAAGGTCAGTTTGACGGTCAGTGGCTGGATGAGCGCGATCCGTTACAAAAAGCCTATGTACAGGCGAACGGACACGTTATCAATCAGGACCCGTACCAGTATTTTACCATCACCGAGAGCGCTGAACAGGAGCTTATCAAAGCGACCAATGAGTTGCATTTGATGTACCTGCACGCCACGGACAAAGTTTTAAAAGACGATAATCTGCTGGCGCTATTCGATATCCCCAAAATTCTTTGGCCGCGCCTGCGCCTCTCCTGGCAGCGCCGTCGTCACCATATGATCACTGGTCGTATGGATTTCTGCATGGATGAACGCGGGCTGAAAGTCTATGAATACAATGCCGATTCCGCATCATGCCATACCGAAGCGGGATTAATTCTCGAAAAATGGGCTGAGCAGGGCTATACCGGTAAAGGGCATAACCCGGCAGAGGGCTTAATTAACGAGCTGGCAGGCGCCTGGAAACACAGTAAAGCGCGTCCTTTCGTCCATATCATGCAGGATGATGATATCGAGGAGGACTATCACGCGCAGTTTATGCAGCAGGCGCTGCATCAGGCCGGTTTCGCGAGCAAAATTCTCCGCGGGCTGGGCGAGTTGCGCTGGGATGACGCTGGGCAGTTGATCGATGGCGACGGACGGCTGGTGAATTGTGTCTGGAAAACCTGGGCGTGGGAAACGGCGATGGAGCAGATACGCGAAGTCAGCGAGACGGAGTATGCCGCAGTGCCTATTCGTACCGGGCACCCGGAAAATGAAGTCCGGCTGATTGATGTATTACTGCGCCCGGAAGTGTTGGTGTTTGAACCGCTGTGGACGGTGATCCCGGGTAACAAAGCGATCCTGCCCATCCTGTGGTCGCTGTTCCCGCATCATCGCTATTTGCTCGACACGGATTTTACCGTTAACGATGAGCTGGTGCAGACCGGCTATGCGGTAAAACCGATCGCCGGACGTTGCGGTAGTAATATCGATTTGGTGAGCCATCAGGAAGAGCTCCTGGATAAAACCAGCGGCAAGTTCGCCACGCAGAAAAATATCTATCAGCAGTTGTGGTGCCTGCCGAAGGTCGCCGGGAAGTATATTCAGGTCTGTACGTTTACCGTGGGCGGTAACTACGGCGGTACGTGCCTGCGCGGCGATGATTCATTAGTCATTAAAAAAGAGAGCGATATTGAACCGTTAATCGTCATCAAAGCGTAACGGGGGCATTCTCGTCGGGATATCGGCGTGTGTGCCGATATCCCGCCTGTTGTGTTTACCAGCGAACGGCTATCAGCCTGCCATTTACTGGTAACATATGAGAAATAATATCACAAATTATTCTTAACTTTCCTGACGCAGGCGGTGACGCTCGCCGCGTTGGCGCATCCGTTTCCTGATTTTCGACTAATCGATACTTTTTGCGGCTGGTTACGCTGCGCCCATTCCTTTGGATTTAGGTCATGCCTGTTTGGTTGGTAAACGGACAGCATAATATATTGATGAGTCCAAATGATATTATTGGTCATATAAAAAGTTTACGTTAGGTTATTTTTCTATTGCAAAAGTTTGCGTTTAAACCCTGTCTGCAATCTTCGTGGCGAGATATAGCTACACCTAAGTAAATGCAGTTAATTATTATTCAGCTATTGTTGTCAGCCTTGTAAATAATATTTCCGTATAAAGCGAAGCGACTTCCATCATGACTGTTAATGGTATTGTTGAATAGTTTACTTTGTAATTATTTAAGTTTGGTGGACGTTTTGTCTTATTCTGGTGAGCGTATGGTTATGGCAGATGACAGCCGATTTTTCATTATGTTAGCATGAGTTGATAATACTTTATCCAGGCATAGATCAGGATGTCCACATATAATAAGGAGAATGGTATATGTTTAAAAAAGTATTAGGCTTGCGCCACTGGAATAATAATGTTGTAAAAATACCGCCGCCAGCAGCAGAATCTGGCGCTAATGCGTCTGACGTGGTGGTGGATACTCCTGAGCCTTATGAGCGGATACTGTGTCAAAAAATTCTGATGGGGATCTCGACGATCGATATCATTCGTAATGCCATCATTAAGTCCTGTGAGCAGCTCAACATTGAAAAAGAACGCATTAATGAACTTAACGAACAGAATGATAAAGCCAGAAGTTCATTAAAATCGCTCGTGGAATTTATCACCGAAATTGGCACGACTTCGTCGGATATTGGCTGTCGTATGGGCGACTTAAATACCTCCTTAACGCAAATTAATGCGTGTATTAAAGAGATACAGAAGATCGCTAACCAGACCAATTTGATAGCGATTAACTCCGCGATCGAGGCCGCGCGCGTAGGGGATGCCGGGCGTGGTTTTAGCGTTATTTCGAAAGAGGTGAAAAACCTGTCCGAAGATGTTAAACACAGTTCGAAAAGCGTCAGTACGTTAACCTCTGTAATCAAAGATAATACGGCCAGAGTGAGTGAGGTGCTGGATAACCAACAGCCGGTTATTGATAATATTACGACTAACATAAATCAAATTGTGGAGTCTATTGGCATCGTCATCGATAAATCGCTGAGCATGAAATCGGTCATGCAGTACATCTCTACGGTGCAGTTTTTGAATATTGTCAAAGTTGACCATGTTATCTGGAAAATGGAAGTCTACAAATTACTCTTAAATAAAGACATAAACAGTAAAATAACGATGCACGATCAGTGTCGGCTGGGGAAATGGTACTACGGCTTTGAAGGACAGCAGTTTAGCAATTACTACAGTTTCCGTAGTCTGGAAGCGCCGCATAAAGAGGTGCATACCGCTGGTCACTCTGCGCTGAACTATTTTGCCGCAGGCGATATGAATGCGATGTCGCAAGAACTCGACAGAATGGAGCGATCCAGTAATGAGGTGGTTAACCAGCTGGAAATGCTGGCTGTCGATTTGTTAAAAGAAACCACACTGTGAAGTCATGAGTTATTACCGTATAACCAACAGGAGCCATTATCAATAGGACTGATGTATCACACTTTCTGCACTGGAGTTATTCCGGACAGAGAAAAAAAGCATGACGCAGAAGATGGCTGGGTTTGTTTACCCGAATCACTTACCTTAGTAAGTGATTCGGGATTAATCAGCAACATCTTTGCTTTTTATCGGCGGCCAGACTTTGGCTGGAAAAGTGCGTTACTGCTAAATTTCTCACTCTCTTACCGCCTTCCTGCCCCTCGAAATACCTGAGACCTGTGCTCACAGATTAATAGCGATTATTTAATCGTGAAATAACGCTGGGCATTATTGAAGCAGATATCCTGAACCATACGGCTTAGCATCGCTTCATCATCAGGAATCTCTCCGTCCTGCGCCCACTGTCCCAGCAGGTTACAGAGAATACGACGGAAATATTCATGTCGCGTATAAGAAAGGAAACTGCGGGAGTCGGTCAGCATCCCGACAAACTGACTTAACAGTCCCATTTGCGACAGTTGCTCCAGTTGGCGCAGCATCCCGTCTTTCTGATCGTTAAACCACCAGCCGGAACCAAACTGCACTTTTCCGGCAATTCCCGGCCCCTGGAAGTTACCGATCATGGTCGCCAGGACTTCGTTATCACGTGGGTTCAGGCAATAGAGGATAGTCTTGGGCAGTTCATTGGTCACATCCATACTGTCGAGCAAACGGGAGAGCGCCCAGCTAATGTTATTATCGCCAATGGAGTCAAAGCCGGTATCCGGCCCCAGCAGGCGGAACATCCGGGTATTATTATTACGGATCGCGCCAATATGTAGCTGCATCACCCAGCCGCGCGCGGCGTACTGACGGCCCAGCCAGACCAGCACCGCCGTGGTAAACTGGGCGATCTCAAGTTCGCTCAGCGTTTCGCCAGCCAGACGTTTGCCCAGAATGGCGTCAAGCTGCGCGTCGTCGGGCACCGGCGCAAATCGCAGCGTTTCAATGCCATGATCGGACGCGCGGCAGCCGCAGGCGGCGAAATGGTCGAGACGGCGAGTGAGCGCCTGACGTAAATCGTCGAAACGGGTAATGCTGACATCTGCCGCCGCTTCCAGTTTCCTCAGGTAATCGACAAAGCCGTCCAGTTCGATTTTGAAAACTTTGTCGGGGCGCCAGCTTGGCGCGACTTCAATATCAATGCTGTCGTCGGCGGCTATCTGGCGGTGATATTCCAGAGAATCTATCGGGTCGTCGGTGGTTCCGACCATCCGCACATTCATCTGCTGCATAATACCGCGCGCGGAAAAGGCCGGCGTCGCCAGTTTCTCATTACACTGCGTCCAGATACTTTCCGCGGTATCCGGTCCGAACAGCGTACCTGTAATGCCAAATGGACGGCGTAGTTCAAGGTGCGTCCAGTGATACAGCGGATTGCCCAGCGTTTTTGGTACGGTATTGGCCCAGGCCATATATTTTTCATAATCGCTGGTCTCTTTGCCGGTGATCAGCGACTCATCCACGCCTGCGCTTCGTAGCGCTCGCCATTTATAGTGGTCGCCTTCCAGCCAGATCTGACCGAGGTTATCGAAACGGCGATCGTCGGCGATTTCCTGCGGACTTAAATGGCAGTGGAAGTCATAAATCGGCATGGGCGCGGCGTATTTATGGTACAGCGTGCGGGCAATGTCGTTTTTCAGTAGAAAATCTTCAGTCATAAACGTAGCCATGATTTATCTCCTTACTTAGCCAGCGCTTCTACCGTGGCTTTCGCGCCATTCTGCAATAGCTGTTGGTAAGCGTCGGTAACGGCTTGCACAAATTCGTGGTTCTTCGGCAGGTCGTTGCCAAAGATAGACTCGATGGCCAGTAGCCCGCGAACGCGTTCTTCCGGCGTCTGATATTGCTGATGAATCGCCTGATACTGCGCGAGCAGCGGATCGACGACATCAATGGTTTTACCTTGCTCATCGACACCGCCGACGTAACGCATCCATCCGGCGACGCCCAGCGTCAGGCGGCGATAGTCATCGCCCTGTTGCAAGTGCAGGCGCACCGGGTCCAACAAACGCTGCGGCAGTTTCTGACTGCCATCCATCGCGATCTGCCAGGTGCGGTGTTTCAACGAGGGGTTAGTGAAACGCGCGATCAACAAATTCGCATACCCTTCCAGATCGGTGCCTTCCGGCATTGATAACGTCGGCGCTTGTTCATCAAGCATCAGCGCCAGCGCCGCGCGCCGGTAAGCCGGGTTGGTCATGGTATCGGCGATAGTGTCATACCCGCCGAGATAACCCAGATAGGCGAGGAAAGAGTGGCTGCCGTTAAGCATACGCAGCTTCATCATCTCAAACGGTACGACGTCTGCAACGAATTGCGCGCCGACGGTGTCCCAGTCCGGGCGACCATTCACAAAGTTATCTTCGATGACCCACTGGCGGAAGGGTTCGCAGGCGATAGCGCAAGGATCATAAACCCCTAACTGGTCGGCAACCAGCTGTAGCGTCTCTTCGGTCGCCGCCGGAACAATGCGGTCAACCATGGTGCAGGGGAAGGTCACATTGTCGGCAATCCATGCGGCGAGGGCGGCATCGCGAGCTTTTGCCAGGCCGAGGACGGCAGCCTTCGCGACGTGACCATTCTCGCGTACGTTATCACACGACAGCACGGTAAAAGCTTTCAGTCCTTGCTCCCGGCGCATGTTTAGCGCTTCGACAATATAGCCAATGGCGGATTTAGGCTGCTGTGGATGGGCAAGATCGTTTTGGATAAGCGGATTATTGACATCAAGCTCGCCGCTGGCGGGGTCGGTGCAGTAGCCTTTTTCGGTCACGGTTAAGGAGACGATGGCGGTTTCCGGGCGCGCCATTGCCGCCAGAATCCCTGCATGGCCGTCGAATTCAGGGTGCAGCGCTTCTTTCATTGAACCGATAATTTTCAGTTCGGTGCTTTCTGCGCCGCGTTCTGCAACGGTGTACAGCAGATTTTGCGCTTTCAGGTTCGCGATCAGCCGCGCGTCGTTACCCGGCATCAGGTTCACTTCACAAATGCCCCAGTCGCTGTCGCTCTTTTCCAGTAGATGATGGGTAAAGAGCGCCTGGTGCGCGCGGTGAAACGCCCCGCAGCCCAGATGCACAATACGGGATACCAGACGTGATTTGTCCCAGTTTGGGCGGGCGACGGAAACCTGGGCGGTGGCGATATTCTGTTCCATTGCAAACTCCTGTCATTCGACGTCTTCGCCCGCGATCTCCGGGGCGAGGCATGTTGCTATTGCATTGAGTAGGGGAAATCGCATGACGCGTCGCGCCATGCGAAAGAAGGTTATTTGCTAAAGAAAGCGCGCTGGATAGCCAGTTCGACGCCGCGGACTTCCGCAAGCCCTTTCAGACGGCCAATGGCGGAATAACCCGGATTCGTTTTCTTCTTCAGATCGTCCAGCATCTGATGACCGTGGTCCGGGCGCATCGGGATCAGATCGTCGCTACCTTCGGCTTTACGACGGTGCTCTTCTTCCACAATCGCTTTAACGACTTCATACATATCCACATCGCCGTGCAAATGGGCGGCCTCGTGGAAGGTCTTCGGATTCTCTTCGCGTAGCGTAGAACGCAGATGCGTAAAGTAGATGCGCGGACCAAATTGCTTGATCATATCAACCAGATCGTTGTCGGCGCGCACGCCGTAAGATCCGGTACACATGGTGAAGCCGTTCGCCATGCTATTAACGGTTTCCACCATCCATTGCATGTCTTCAATGGTAGAGACAATGCGCGGCAGGCCGAGAATAGGGCGCGGCGGATCGTCAGGGTGAACGGCCATACGCACGCCAACCTCGTCGGCAACCGGAATAATGGCTTTCAGGAAATAGGCAAAATGTTCACGCAGTTTTGCTTTATCGATATCTTTATACGTCGCCAGGTGTTGACGGAACTGATCCAGCGTATAGCCTTCTTCCGCGCCAGGTAAACCGGCAATAATGTTGCGGGTCAGACGTGCTTTGTCTTCCTCGCTCATGGTGGCGAAACGCCGCTCTGCCTGAGCAATCTCTTCTGCCGTATAGTCGGCTTCTGCTCCCGGACGCTTCAGGATGTGCAGTTCGAACGCGGCGAATTCAATCTGGTCAAAACGCAACGCTTTGGAACCATCCGGTAATACGTATTCCAGATCCGTACGTGTCCAGTCCAGTACCGGCATAAAGTTATAGCAAACCGTATAGATACCGCATTGCGCCAGGTTACGCAGCGTTTGCTGGTAGTTTTTGATCCATAAATCGTACTGACCGGTGTGGGTTTTGATATCTTCGTGGATAGGTACGCTCTCTACCACAGACCACTCCAGACCCGCCTCTTCAACGATAGCTTTACGTTTCTGGATCTCGTCTACCGACCAAATTTCTCCATTCGGGATATGGTGTAACGCCGTTACCACGCCGGTTGCGCCAGCCTGGCGTACATCTGACAGCGTTACCGGGTCGTTAGGTCCGTACCAGCGCCAGGTTTGTTTCATATCTCGTTTCCTCTTCTTGCGATAACGTCTTCGTGGTTGACCCATTGCCAGCCAACATCGAAACGTGCTTTGTAAACCCGTTCTGACCCCTAAATTCAACCAAAATTTTCCTCATGTCAACCTTGTTGTCTAAATTGGCTAACCAAATCACAAATATCATCATTCACGGTCTGCCAATTTTATTTATTTGATCTGCGTCAATTTTTGCTGGGTGAAAAGCATTCACCATTCAACTTGAAATGAGTTGATGTATTTATTTCAAGAATATTAAGTGCGGGAGTTGCCGCCAGATTTTGACCGGTCCGGATGAGAAAATATTGATTGGTCAACCAATTTTTGTGATTTCAGTTTTCCCGCTACAGGTCAGACGGCGCGGAGCTAATGTTTTTTAACGAGGCTTTATCATGAAGATGACAAAATTAAGATGGTGGATTATCGGCCTGGTCTGCGTAGGGACCATCGTAAACTACCTGTCCCGTAGCTCGCTTAGCGTTGCGGCGCCAGCGATGATGAAAGAACTCCATTTTGATGAGCAACAATATTCCTGGGTGGTGAGCGCCTTCCAGCTTTGTTACACCATTGCGCAGCCGATCACCGGCTATTTGATGGATGTCATCGGACTGAAAATCGGCTTCTTTATCTTTGCCTTGTTATGGTCGCTGATTAACATGGCGCACGCGCTGGCCGGCGGCTGGATAAGCCTGGCATTTCTGCGTGGTCTGATGGGGCTAACCGAAGCGTCAGCGATTCCGGCCGGGATTAAAGCCAGCGCCGAATGGTTCCCGACGAAAGAACGCGGTATTGCGGGGGGCCTGTTTAATATCGGTACTTCGATTGGTGCGATGCTGGCGCCGCCGCTGGTGGTCTGGGCGATGCTGACCTTTGCTGATAGCGGCATCGGTACTGAAATGGCGTTTGTGATTACCGGTGGGATCGGCGTGCTGTTCGCCATCACCTGGTTCCTGATTTATAACTCGCCAAATAAACACCCGTGGATCACCCACAAAGAGCTGCGTTATATCGAAGACGGCCAGGAAAGCTATCTCCAGGACGATAATAAAAAACCGGCCGTTAAAGAGATCGTTAAAAAGCGTAACTTCTGGGCGTTGGCGATTACCCGTTTTCTGGCTGACCCGGCATGGGGAACGCTGAGTTTCTGGATGCCGCTGTATCTGATTAACGTGATGCATCTGCCGTTAAAAGAGATCGCCATGTTTGCCTGGCTGCCGTTCCTGGCGGCGGACTTTGGCTGCGTTGCAGGCGGTTTCCTGGCGAAGTTCTTCATGGAAAAGATGCACATGACCACGATCAATGCGCGTCGTTGTAGCTTTACCATCGGCGCTGTTTTGATGATTTCGATCGGTTTTGTCAGCATTACGACTAACCCGTATGTCGCCATTGCATTGATGAGTATTGGCGGTTTTGCGCACCAGACGCTGTCTACCGTCGTGATTACCATGAGCGCTGACCTGTTCAAGAAAAATGAGGTCGCGACGGTTGCCGGTCTGGCAGGATCTGCGGCATGGATGGGACAGTTAAGCTTCAACCTGTTTATGGGGGCATTGGTCGCTATTATCGGTTACGGCCCGTTCTTCATTGCACTCAGTCTGTTCGATATTATCGGCGCCATCATCCTGTGGGTACTGATTAAAGATCCGGAAAAGCACCACCCGCCAATGACGGAACAGCCGCTGGCGTCTCACCGCTAAAGCTGTCTCGGTTTCACTGGCCTGATAAGCGAAGCGCTACCGGGTTCTAACGGCCACCTTCGGGTGGCCGTCTTCATTACCCTTATCGGTAAAAATACGCGTTGGTTTTATACCAGCGCGTTATCATTTAGTTTGCCTGATTATTTTCAGATGCTGAAAATAATATTGTGGTAAGGGTTATTGTTTTTCGCCTGGATTTTTATCGACTCTCTGTCTCGCTGCGATCATCGATAAAGTCCCCTTTATGTAAATAAAGGTTCAATGCTTCTACTCTTTTCTCCATATATTTTGCGCAGCTTCACAAAAAATAACCTGATGTCGTAATGTCCGCTCCCTAATATTCTCCATGCGCTATACGTTAATTTAAGTTTAAATTTCATGCCGGGGATATCACGATGTCACGTAATTTTACTGTTTCAGCCTGTCAGTATATTGTTACTGAAATAAACACTTTTGAAGATTTCATAACAAAGGTAAGGATACTTCTTAATAAAAGTCAGGGGGCTGATGTCGTTATCTTCCCGGAGCTATTTACCATTGAGTTATTTACACTATTGAAAAAATGGCAAGAAAGACCCATTTCACACCTAACTTTAATTGATCAGTTTACGGATGCCTATAAGCAGCTTTTTCAACAGGAAGCGAAAGAAAGAGGACAGTTCATTATTGCTGGCTCTCATCTGGAGCAGACTGGAGCAGATCGCTATGAGAATGTTGCGCATATATGGGGACCCGATGGCGAACATTATGCTCACAGTAAGACGCATATCTTCCCGGCTGAACGGGGTTGGTATACTCAGGAAGGCGATAAAATGGCTGTTTTTCAACTGCCATTTGCAAAGGTGGGTTTTAATATTTGTTATGAAGCAGAAATACCGGAGTGTGCCGCGACGCTGGCGGAACAGGGTGCGGAGTTAATTTTAACGCCTTCCGCTACGTTTACTGAACAGGGATTTTGGCGAGTCAGGCATTGTTGCCACGCACGTTGTATTGAAAATCAAATTTATCTTGTTCACTGTTGCCTAGGCGGAAACCCGGGCGGGCCACTGCCAGGCTGCTGGGCCCGAAGTTCAATTTTAAGCCCCTGTGATGTCGTGTGGAAAAATCCACAAGGTATTATCGCAGAGGCGCACGTCAATCAAGAGGATGTCATTTCAGGAGAAATTAACCTCGATGTTCTATATGAAAATAGACTTGGGGGGGCAGCAACAACGTTCAAGGACAGACGCAGAAAAGCAGGCATATATAATATCTGGCCATCACACATTAAATAACAGAATGTGTCCCTTCTATGTATTAGCTGGAGGTCGTTATGGGATATTTAAAATTACCTGAGGGTAAAAGGATTGCGGTCAATCTTGGTGTCGATGTAGATGCTCAGTCTTTATGGCTGGGCGGATTTAATCGACCGTCGCCATCCTTTATGTCACGAGGAGAGTTTGGTGCACAAGTTGGCGTACCAAGGCTTCTGAAATTGTTTAAAGAAAATAATATCAAAACCACCTTTTTTATTCCCGGACACACTGTAGACACCTTCCCGGAAATCAGTAAAGCGATTTTTGATGCCGGGCATGAAATCGCTCACCATGGCTACTATCATGAAAATCCGACTCTGGTGAATCGTGATACAGAACGCCGACTTATGGATCTGGCGTTCGCCTGTTATAAAAGACATTTTGGCATACGCCCTGTGGGATACCGTTCTCCCTATTGGGATTATAGCGAGAATACGCTGGATCTTCTGGAGGAAGCCGGTTTTCTCTATGACAGTAGCCTGATGGCGAGAGATCTTGTGCCTTACCATCCTCAACGTTGGCAGGTGAATTGGGAAACGGGAAATATCGCAGGCCCGGCCAGCGCGATTCTGGAAATTCCTGTTAGCTGGTATCTGGATGATTTTCCCGCACTGGCGTATACCGGCAACCAGGAGGGGATGAGCGATACTGACGGTGTTCTGCGACGCTGGAAGGATATTTTTACCTATGCTTATCACCATCAGGAAAACGGTTTATATGCGATGGCCCTTCATCCGCAGATAATCGGTCATGGGCATCATATGATGATGTTGTCACGTTTGATTGAACATATTAAAGGGCATGATGGCGTATGGTTTGCAACCTGTGAAGAGATAGCCAGTGTCTGGGTGGATGACGAAGAGGATCGACAAAAAATGCTCCGTCCTGATGTTCGTGGCGTAGCGCCGGTTCCGGATGATTATGGCTGGCCGGGCAAATGATATCACCTCATGACAATGTTAATATCAGTCGGGTAACGGATTACCCGGGCAGAAGTTACCTGTTTGCCCGCTCGTTAATGCATATTATCCATCAGAAAGGGAGACTATCCCGGGACGTATAAAATCTTTTTTATTTCGGTCAAAACGTTAATCAACGAGAATAGTTTGTTTTTTGATTTAAATCATTTTTTAGTGTTCACAGGAAAATAAGCAAATAACATTTATAATGTGAGTATTAAGAAAAATAAAATTCCCATAGTGATTAATTTTTATTTAACGCTTTGATTTTTAATGTTTTTGTATGTGTTAATTGATGTAAATCAATTTGGATTTTTTTATTAAATAAGTAAAAATTAAGTTGATATTTGCTTTTTGATGTGTTTTTTATATATAGCTGATTATTATTCTGAAATGTCAATTTTTGAATAACGACGCTGTGATACCGGCACCAGGGATACTTTGCGATAAAAGGGATTGAATATGGCAGAGAGCATTCAGTATAACCTCAATTGTATTTGGCCACAGCGGGCCAAAACCCTCTATTGCATTGCAACCAGTGGAATAACGTTCATCAGACGTGGGTAAACGTTGGCAAAATCCCTGCAAACCTGGCGCTTTTCACGCTGTGTTTTTTGGTCGTTGCGCTTTTAATAAGAGTCACAAGCGTTGGCCGCCGGTATTCGTCTGGCTGCTGAACTGCCACCTGATCAACAAGGAGATAAATCATGGATGCGATTTTTTTAAAGCTCGACAATATCAAAGGCGAAAGCCAGGTTGGAGGCTTTGAAGATCAGATAGAGATCATGTCTTATAGCCACAATGTGGCAATGCAGGTAAATAACGATGTTAGCCTCACTGAGCGGACTTCCGGGCGCGCGCATGTTGGTGAAATGTCGCTCACCAAATTTGTCGACCTCGCCACGCCTGTGCTCAATGAGTACTGCTGTAGCGGGAGGCTAATTAGAACCGCGGTGCTGACGTTGTGCCGCAATGACGACGGCAAAATGCGGTCGCTTATCGTTTATACCCTGACAAACGTGCTGATATCACAACTCAGTGTTAGCGGCGGCGCCGGCGGTAAGCCGGTGGAAACGATGTCGCTGAACTTCACGAAAATCGAATGGCAAATCACTGCCGAGAAACCAGACGGCGCTCAACAGGAGTCCAGAACGTCAGTATGGGATCTGGCGATGGACCAGATAGGGAAATGATGATGACGCCAACCATTCCGGTCGCGCTATTCGACAGGCTCTTGGTTGAGGGGATAAGCCCACATGAATTGGTACGCCGCAAATTAATGTGTTTATTCAACTCTTGCGCCGTGCCAGGTGGCGAGACATTACCGCCGCTGCTCACTCGGGGTATGCCGGAATGGCACGAGGTGAATGTGGGTGACAAACGGGTTCTCAACTGGTTTTGCCGTGAGCTTCGCGCTGCTATTTTACGTTATGAACCGAGCATCAACATGCTGAAAGTCAGTGTAAAAGATGCCTATCATCAGACGCTGGCGTTGTCTTTGGAAGCGATGTTACAGGATGAGTCTGAACCGTTAAGACTGGAGATAGCCTACTCTAACGGTAGATGGCGCGAGTAATGCAGGAAGGAACGCCGGGCCGGGCGTTTAACATTACCCACAAGCAATAAAACGCAGCGAACGAACCTGATAATCAGGCAGACAGTCCACCTTTCGGTATGGTTGATCTGCCTGCATCATTTTCAGGATGGTTAATAACGGACCATGACCGATTTAAGTTCGGTATAGTCATCAATAAACGCGCTGCCAAATTCACGACCACTACCCGATCCTTTCATCCCTCCAAAGGGTACCGCGGGATCGAGGAAGGTATGCATATTGACCCATACCATGCCAGCATCAATATCTTCAGCGTAGCGTAATGCCTTAGACATATTTTCCGACCACACACTTGCAGCAAGGCCGAATGGCGAAGCGTTAATATGCGAAAGCGCCTCTTTTTCATTCTGATAACCGATAAAGCTACAGACAGGGCCAAAGGTCTCCTCGTGCATCAGCGTACTGTTTTTACTACGCACTTTTACCGCCGTCGGCTGTAAAAAGTACCCTTCGCCGGGTAAAGTTTCACCGCCGTAAACAATAGTATCCCCTTCTTCCCGTGCGCGTTGAATCAGATGCAGCACTTTTTCAAGCTGAACCTGATTCGCCAGCGGGCCCATCACCGTTTTTTCATCTAAAGGCGAGCCGGGCACGATCTCCGATAACCGTTGCCTGAGGAGCGTCATGACCGTATCCAGTTTTTCCTGGGGCAGATAAAAACGCTCTGCGGCAGCACAAATCTGTCCTTGATTCAGATAACCGGCTTCAAGAATACCGTTGACCATGGCTTGTGCCGAGAGATCATTGAGAAACAGCGCCGCATTTTTCCCTCCCAGTTCGAGGGTAACGCGTTTTCCTGACGATGTTGCCGAACGCCGGACTTTCTCACCTGTCGCAACTGACCCGGTGAAACTCACTTTGGCGCAATCTGGATGCGCGATCAGCTGTTGCGCTATCTCACCGCCAGCACCGTTTACCACGTTAATTACGCCATCAGGGAAACCTGCCTCTTTAGCCAGCTCAGCGACTCGCAGCAGTGTCAGCGGGGTATATTCACTTGGTTTAATGACGATGGTGCAGCCACATACCAGCGCTGCGGCCAGTTTCCAGATAGCAATCATAATTGAGAAATTCCACGGCACAATACCGACGACCACGCCAATGGGTTGGCGTTGGGTAAACGCTGTGTATCTCTCTTCTCCCATTGATGGCAGGGAGACATTCAGCGTTTCACCGGTTATTTTTCCTGCCCAACCGGCAAAGTAACGCAGGAAGGCCACTGACTGATCGAGTTCAAGACCGCGCGACAGCATAATCGTTTTACCTGAACAGACGCTTTCCAGTTGAGCTAACTCTTCACGATGAGCGGCAAGAGTATCAGCCAGTTTCAGCAGTAATGCGCCGCGTTGTAACGTTGGCATTTTACGCCAGACATCAAACGCCCGTCTGGCGCTCTGCATGGCCTGTTCTGCCTGCGCAGGGGTTGCCGACACAACGTCGGCGATGATTTTGCCTGTGGCTGGGTTAGTGACCGAGAAGTTCGTGCCGTTTCCGGCCTGACGTTCACCTGCAATAAATTGTCCGTGTCGTTGGCGTAAAAAAGTCGTTACTTCGGCAAGTAATGTCACATCGCTCATCAGAAGTGCCTGTAGGTCAGGAATGTACGTTTTTCCATCCCAACATACTTTTTCGGGGCTGAATATCGTTCCAAAGAACGTCATTCTTCCGGACGATATTTTGTAAAACGTTACCGTGCTGTGATAGCGCTCTTAGTCAAGCGTGATGACAAGGTAACGCGATGAATACAAAACTCGATGCGTTGAATTACTACGGCGCGACGAAAAAATACCCGTTGCATTTTCCTGCTCTGCAAGAGGATATTGATGCCGATGTGGTGATCATTGGCGGTGGCTTTTCAGGCATCAATACCGCGCTGGAACTGGCGGAGCAGGGGATCACTAATGTTGTCGTTCTGGAAGCCCGTCATCTTGGGTATGGCGGCACCGGACGAAACGGCGGTCAGGTAATGGCCGGTATAGGTCACGACATCGAAGCCGTTAAAAAATATGTAGGCGCAGCGGGAATGGAGACGCTGTTTAAAATCTCGAACCTCGGCGCGGGTATTATTCGGGAGCGAATTCGTAAATACCATATTGATGCTGATTTTGTCCCCGGATATGGTTATCTGGCCTACAACCAGCGGCAGTTAAAAACGCTGCAACAATGGGAAAAAGAATTCAAAGCCGCTACGCCGGAAGACGATATTGAACTCTATACCGGTAAAGACGTGCAGCAGGTTATTGGTTCCGACGTCTACTGCGGTGTTCTCAAGCATATGGGGGGAGGGCATGTCCACTCGCTGAATTTATTGCTGGGCTCCGCTCAGGCTGCGAATTCGCTGGGGGTGAAGATATTCGAATATTCACCTGTGGTTGAGGTCAGTTACGGTAAAACTGTGCGGGTACGTACTGCGATGGGCAGCGTAAAAGCGGCCAAATTGCTGTGGGCCTGTGATAGCTTTCTCAATAATCTGGAACCAGAAATTTATAAGAAAACGCTGGTTACTTATTCTTATCAGGTCTCTACAGAACCTCTCTCCAGCGAGCTTGTTGAGCGGATCAGTCCCTTGCGCGGGGCTTTTAGTGATATCCGCCCGGTGATAAATTACTACCGTCTCACAAAAGAAAACCGTCTGCTGTTTGGCAGCGCCACAAGGTTTCTTGAATATACCCCGCACGATTTTGCTGCCTGGAACCGCACTCTGTTGACGGAGGTCTTCCCTTATTTGAAAGACGTTAAAATCGATTTTGCCTGGGGCGGACCGATGGCCTGTAGCGCGAATCTGTTTCCGCAGATTGGCACGCTTCGTGAACACAATAATGTTTTTTATGTTCAGGGTTATTCCGGATTTGGCGTCACGCCTTCCCATATTGTATGCAAAATCCTGGCCGAAGGAATAAATGGCGGTTCCGAGCGGTATCGTCTGATGAGTAGCATTCCCCACGCGACAATTTATGGTCGCGACAGTCTACGTCTATTGCTGGTCAGTGCGGGAAAACTGATACATCAAACAGCCGGTTTCTGGAAAGGCCGGAATTAACCAGGAGAACATTAATGCACGCTTTTAAACTCAATCAACCTGTTCCTGAATTACAGCCAGTCGGGAGTGTCAGCCTGTTAGGGGCGTTGCCAACAGAAGGCGATCCCCAGGTCGCCGTTGCGATGATTTACGGTAAACCTGAGGACGTATTTACCTGTGGACTGTTTTCATCGACCCGCGGCGGTTTCACTATGATTTATCCCTTTACCGAGCACGCAACCGTGCTGGAAGGGGAAGTGGAACTCACTGTTGCGGGTCAGGAACCGATACGTTTTTCACCGGGCGATAGTTGGTTTGTTGAACAGGGAACCGAAGTGGCATGGAAAGTTTTAACGCCCCGTTTTGTAAAACATTATCTGGCAAACGTTGAAAGCCATAAACAGGGTTGAATCCTTTAATTGTTCGTCAGTAGCGTTGGCATCACTGGGGAGAATAACGCGCTCCCCACTTGCTATTAGCGCATGCGGGGACGGCGTCACAACGTTATTTACCGTTATCCCTCTTCAGGACGATACCTGTTAGATGCGCTGCCTGCCATAAATAAACGTTATTCCGGAGCGGTAATTTATTGTTGTAATAATAGTGAAGAGGTTGACCATGTTTAAAAACAGACTTGCCAGCCATCTTGAACGTGGCGTTATTGGTTTCCCCACGACACTTGCCAGCTCCGTCGGGCTGATTATGGCAAGCCCGGTGATCCTGACCGTGACCAGTGGTTTTGGCTCAGGGGGAGATACCTTTGCCCTTGCGGTATTACTGGCATTTATTATGATGCAAGCGCAGATTACCACCTTTGCCGAAGCGGCAACGCTCATTCCCACGACTGGCTCCGTCTACGACTATATTTCCTGCGGGATGGGGCGTTTTTTCGCTATCACCGGTGCGCTTTGCGCTTACCTGATCGTACACATTTTTGCCGGCACGGCAGAAACGATTCTCGCTGGCGTCATGGCGCTGGTGAACTTTGAGTCTGTTAGTGAGCACGTGGCCATGCAGCACAATACCTGGATGGTTGGCGTCGGCATGGTAGTGGTTTTCGGGTTACTGAATGCCATTGGTGTTGAAGTATTTGGCAAGGTGGAAGTATTTCTTACTTTCGGTATGTGGACTACCCTGACCATCTTCGGTTTATGCGGGATCCTGTTATCCCCGGTCACTCATCATTCCGGGTGGTTTGGCGCACCGCTTGATGTCAGTAATCTTTCTGGTCTGTTTGGTTATATTGGCATGGCGATGTTTATGTTCGTCGGTTGTGAACTGGTAACGCCAATGGCGCCGGAAATTAAAAAAGCGCATCGTACGATCCCCAGAGCGATGGCGCTTGGCCTTTTAGCGGTGGCAGGTTGTATGTTCCTCTATGGTGCTGCGATTAACCGGCAGGTAAATAATGTGGTTGTCGATGCGGCAAACCATATCTTTTTACTGGATACGCCGATGGCTATTCCCGCCTTTGCCAATCGTGTCATGGGACATGTCGGGCAATACTGGCTGGGCGTGGGGTTGTTGTTAGCGGGATGTGCGACGATTAATACGCTGATGGCGGCAGTACCGCGTATTATATACGGCATGGCGCTGGACGGCGCTTTGCCGCGGTTTCTGACCTGGTTGCACCCCCGCTTTAAAACACCGGTCATCGCCATCGCATTCGGTGTTGCGATTCCCTGTTTACATGCCTGGTATCTGAACGGTGATATCGACCACATTGTTCCGCTGATCCTCGCTGCGGTCTGCGCCTGGGGAGTAGCTTATCTGCTGGTAACGTTATCGGTCGTTATCTTACGTATTCGGCGCCCCGATTTACCACGCGCTTACCGGGCCCCCTGGTTTCCCTTACCTCAGATTATTTCGAGCGTGGGTATTATTATCGCCATTATTAATATCGCGCCTCCAGGAATGAACAGTCGGGATGTACTTATACCATTCGGTATTATGCTTGGATTGACTGCCGCCTATGCCTTATTCTGGACATTATGTGTGCAACGGGTTAATCCTTTCCTCCCGCTTCCGGTAGAAGAGGTCGTGGAACGGGCGATGGGCAATTATGAAAAGCGAAACAATGAAGAGATGACGCCAGATGTCCTCCGTCCCCTGGTTTAAGAGCACATTAATGAACATGGTGTTACGTGATTTGAGCGGCTGGCGTTGTGAAAAATTGACCGAACATAGCGCCGTGCTGCATCTGAATGCATTTACCCAGGTTATCTGCCATGTTCAGCAAAAACGGTTATTCATGGCCAGTATTCACAGTTGTGAATTCAGGGTGAAAGGCACAATCAATTATCCTTTGCAGGGCAAAATTCGCGCTCATCAGCCCGGATGGCTGAAACGTTATCCCGTCATTTTTACTGGCAGTAAAAGTACCGCCGGGCTGATTAGCTATCTTAATCGTTTCCCCAATTTACAACAGGCTCTGAGTGAACTGGATTATCGTCGGTTTACTCTGGTTTTACATCATAAGGAATGGTATTGCAGCATTGAGCTATGGGCTGCTAGCGAAGTGGTTTGTAAAATGCCGCCGCTGCGCCGTTATCTGCGGCTTGAGCGGCACCAGCGTGTTCTTCTGCTTAGTGTGATAAATATGATCAATCAGGCCATGAATCAATGGCTGCAACAGGATACCGACGCCAGATAATATGACATTTTATTGCGGCATCAGCTCAGAGAGTGGTATTAATTCAGGCACATATGACACATGGGGAAAAGACCCGCAATTGACGCGGGTTAAAAAGAACGCTTTCACATATGCTGTAAATATTGTACCGAGGACATTCTGGTTCGGGAAACCAGTTCCGTGCGATTTATCACTTCTGTTTTAGCAAAAATATTACGTAAATGCGTTTTCACTGTTGAGAGAGAAATATTCAACTGACGGGCAATCAATTTGTTGCTGGCCCCTTCGCAGACCATTCCCACAATTTCACGCTCTTTGGCGGTCAATATTGACGTCAGATTGTTGTCTTCCTGAAGAAAATCATGAATTGCCAGTCCCAGTAATGGTTGTACTGCCTGGGCTCGCAAACGCTCTTCGCTGGAAAAAGGTATATCGCGCATTAATGAAATGCCCGCGATAATACGATGGCCCCGACGAATAAAGATCTCAATCATGTCGCACACATGATTAGGTAGCATAAATTCATGATAATAATGGCGATGACGGGCACAGATACCGGGCGTCATCGTCGCTACGGTAATAACCTGTTGGCCGAACCGGGAAGGCGATAGCGGGTCTAATGGTTGAAAATGCTCCAGATATTGTTGGTGTGTGCTATTGGAAATGTTATGTAAAACATAGGCTTCCGGCTTTAAATAAGCATTAACACGATAAAAAACCGCCGACGACAGAGGAATGAGTTGCGCAATGCTCTGTAAACAATGGAGAGTGATCCCGTCATTATGGCCAGTAGTTGATAAGGCTGACATGTTATCTCCTTCCATCCGGATGAGCGCGCCGGGACGCAGTAAAATAGTGGTATGTTGAAACATACAATTTACATTAACTTAACACAATCATTCACATGTTAATAATGTGACGTGTGTTGCGATATTTTTTATAACCGATTGAAAATAAATGTTTTTAATTTGAATCTTGTCTGGATTTCTAAAAAATAATTAAAAATTATTAATATAATTTTTTTCTGTCGCGGTTGACTCATCTCCTGAAAATGCCGTGGGTTCTCGTCCTTCAGGACGATATTCTTTTGAGACAACTGTTCTATGATTTTCTGTAATAGCGCAGGTTAACAGAGACTTAATTTCTGGTTCAGACAGGATTTGCTAAATAACGTTTCAATAGCGTCATGCGCTATGCAGAAAACCGGCGTTTTTACCCACAAAAAGCGGTGGCTGCCAGTATATTTTAATGAACAGTAGTGAACATGAAGAGCGGAGTAACTTGTTGATTTTATAAATAAAAAACGGACGCCATAGGGCGTCCGCATCTGAATGGTTGGTGCCCGGACCTGGAGAAGTCCTTTGGGCTAATGGACTGTTAAAGCTATTTTTTACCGTTTATCAAGACCACCACAAAACTAACCCTTACAGAATTATCTACGTGATTTGCCTGGTGTGGGTTCGATTCCTGCTACTGTCTGATAATTGTTGAACCAGTTCTTCTGTATAGGGTATCAGCAGAGCAGACTTTCGAAATTTGACATCCAGCAAGAATCGGTGTGAGACACTCACGGTTTTTCCTGCCGTCTATTCATCATTGAAAAATGATAGTATTTTTATGAGAATAAGAGCCAAAAATATAGAGATGCCTGTATAAATCCCTCGTTCTGTCCAGGTATCCAGACGAAATAACCAATAGACACATAAAAAAACAAGTAGCCCACCAATAATTGACGCGAGAGCGCCAATGATTTTTTTGAGCATATATTTAAAAGTACCTTCATTATATTTCATGGTTTTTCTTTTTGTGTCGCCATTACCATTCTTATGACAGTTAATTTTATGCTGAAGAATAACCCTGCCATTATCTGTTTTCTGGCATATCTTATTAGGCGTAAACGTCAACAGGCGTAGCGCATGATAGTAATTTTCTTGTTTTGAAGGCCAGTTTCTATCAACGATTAAATAATCCACTGTACGTATACTATAACGATGCTGACCTGATAAAAATGATACATATTATCAAGTGGAACAGAAAAATGATAATTGCTCTCACCTGAAATTTTAAGCCACTCGTCTGTGTCAAAGACAGAACTAAAGCGGCATGAACCACTTAAATAACGCAGAGTAACCTCGTCATTAATGATACGCTCATCTCAGTATCCAACATCCAGACTCCTGGAAATTTACTGCATTCCTGTAACTCAAATTATTTAGAGTATATTAATATCGGATATTCCTTTTTAATTAACGCCAATCTCCATACTTTCCAGTGACTTTAATATGTATGGCGTAAAATCAATCAACTGATTATCTATTTTTCTGATTAAACTGCCTGCGCCGCATAAAGCATGTGAGCCATCAATCATACAAAAATAAAATTTCTTTTTTATGTTATCATCTTCGTATATTGTTTTATCCATCTCCGAAATATTCTCATCAATGATTAAGAAACCCTGTGCATTCACTGAACTTATATTATATAAAACTGATGGTTTAAATTTATTATTTGTTTTTGTTGCATCATCATCTATCACCCATATGTTTTTATTTTTATCAAAAACGATGTGCTGTATATGTGAGCCATACTCACCAACATCATACACCTCTCTGCTATATGAACAACTCCATAATGTAATTGGATAAAACTCAGGATCATAAACATGGTTTTTATCATTGAGATCTTTAATATTTTCATTTAAGAAAAAGTAATCATTAAATTTTACGTTCTTACACTCAGGGGTTTCCACGCGATAGTCAATCCTTGCATCAATGCGAAGCATTCTTACAGAATATTTCGACTCACTTAATTTATCTGGTAATGATATAGATGGAATAATATTTGCTTTCAAAGGTAAGATAAGAAACAAACTAATGATAGTGATTTTTTTCATGGCTTTTATCCTGGTTGAGCTTGGTGGAGTTATTTGATTCGATAAGCTTATCATCATCTTTTTTCGGTTGATAAAAATAACCAGAACCAGAAAATAAAAACATCCGATAATAATTACCACCAGATTCAGCAGACATATATATATCTTTTTTGATACATTTTGATTCTGATTTTATATCAGGAAAACGGTGATGCTGCCAACTTACTGATTTAGTGTATGATGGTGTTTTTGAGGTGCTCCAGTGGCTTCTGTTTCTATCAGCTGTCCCTCCTGTTCAGCTACTGACGGGGTGGTGCGTAACGGCAAAAGCACC
>NZ_JBCMFH010000020.1:0-79804 GCF_043848115.1 Salmonella sp. 2020_1395
AGTGTAATGGTAGTCGATGTTACCGCGCCGATAGTTCTCGCAAATTGTTTTTTGTCCGGAATATCGCCGCCATTCTGCGATTTTTGCAGTGCACCCGCAGCGAGATTTATCGTTTCTCCTAAACCAACGTTTATGAAAATGCAGAGATAACGGGCAACTGGCATCATCTCCGGTTTTTATTCAGGGGGATGCTCATGCTTATTGGCTATGTACGCGTGTCAACAAATGACCAGAACACGGAATTGCAGCGTAATGCGCTGGAGTGTGCAGGATGTGAGCTGATTTTTGAGGATAAAATCAGCGGCACGAAGTCTGACCGACCGGGACTGAAAAAACTGCTCAGAACATTATCAGCAGGTGACACTCTGGTAGTCTGGAAGCTGGACAGGCTGGGGCGTAGTATGCGGCATCTGGTCATTCTGGTTGAGGAACTGCGCGAACGCGGCGTTAATTTTCGCAGCCTGACAGATGCTATTGATACCAGCACGCCGATGGGGCGTTTTTTCTTTCATGTGATGGGTGCCCTGGCTGAAATGGAACGAGAACTCATTGTCGAGCGGACACGCGCCGGACTGGAAGCGGCCAGAGCTAAAGGTCGTATTGGTGGCAGACGTCCGAAGCTCACCGCGAGTGAGTGGGAACAGGCAGGACGGTTGCTGGCTGCGGGTGAATCACGTCAACGCGTGGCGCTGATTTTTGATATTGGCCTGTCCACGCTCTATAAAAAATTCCCCTCATCAGCGACAAAGAATAAATTGTGTCATCCCTTAGCCAACCGGGACAAATAGCCTGACATCTCCGGCACAACTGAAAATATCACTCACCCATTAACCACGGAGTTAAACGGATGAGTGACTATCATCACGGCGTGCAGGTGCTGGAGATTAACGACGGCACCCGCGTCATTTCCACCGTATCCACCGCCATTGTCGGCATGGTCTGCACGGCCAGCGATGCGGATGCGGAAACCTTCCCCCTCAATAAACCGGTGCTGATTACCAATGTGCAGAGTGCAATTGCAAAGGCCGGTAAAAAAGGCACGCTGGCGGCATCGTTGCAGGCCATCGCTGACCAGTCAAAACCGGTCACCGTTGTCGTGCGCGTGGAAGACGGCACCGGCGATGACGAAGAAACGAAGCTCGCGCAGACCGTTTCCAATATCATCGGCACCACCGACGAAAATGGTCAGTACACCGGACTGAAAGCCCTGCTGGCGGCGGAGTCGGTAACCGGTGTTAAACCTCGCATTCTCGGCGTGCCGGGACTGGATACCAAAGAGGTGGCTGTTGCACTGGCATCAGTCTGTCAGAAGCTGCGCGCTTTCGGGTATATCAGCGCATGGGGCTGTAAAACTATTTCCGAGGTGAAAGCCTACCGTCAGAATTTCAGCCAGCGTGAGCTGATGGTCATCTGGCCGGATTTCCTCGCATGGGATACGGTCACCAGTACCACCGCCACCGCGTATGCCACCGCCCGTGCGCTGGGTCTGCGCGCTAAAATCGACCAGGAGCAGGGCTGGCATAAAACGCTGTCCAATGTCGGGGTGAACGGTGTTACCGGCATCAGCGCATCTGTATTCTGGGATTTGCAGGAGTCCGGCACCGATGCTGACCTGCTTAACGAGTCAGGCGTCACAACGCTGATTCGCCGCGACGGTTTCCGCTTCTGGGGTAACCGTACCTGCTCCGATGACCCGCTGTTCCTCTTTGAAAACTACACCCGCACCGCGCAGGTGCTGGCCGACACGATGGCTGAGGCGCACATGTGGGCGGTGGACAAGCCCATCACCGCAACGCTGATTCGCGACATCGTTGACGGCATCAATGCCAAATTCCGTGAGCTGAAAACAAACGGCTATATCGTGGATGCGACCTGCTGGTTCAGCGAAGAATCCAACGATGCGGAAACCCTCAAGGCCGGAAAACTGTATATCGACTACGACTATACCCCGGTGCCTCCTCTCGAAAACCTGACCCTGCGCCAGCGTATTACCGATAAATATCTGGCAAATCTGGTCACCTCGGTTAACAGCAATTAAGGAGCCTGACCGATGGCAATGCCGCGCAAACTCAAGTTAATGAACGTCTTTCTGAACGGCTACAGCTATCAGGGCGTCGCAAAGTCCGTCACGCTGCCAAAACTGACCCGTAAGCTCGAAAACTATCGCGGTGCGGGGATGAACGGCAGCGCACCGGTAGACCTCGGCCTTGATGACGATGCGCTGTCAATGGAGTGGTCGCTCGGTGGTTTCCCGGATTCGGTTATCTGGGAACTTTACGCTGCAACTGGTGTGGATGCCGTGCCGATTCGTTTTGCAGGCTCTTACCAGCGTGACGATACCGGCGAAACGGTGGCCGTTGAAGTGGTCATGCGTGGACGTCAGAAAGAAATCGACACCGGCGAGGGTAAACAGGGAGAAGACACCGAGTCGAAAATCTCCGTGGTCTGCACCTATTTCCGGCTGACGATGGACGGTAAGGAGCTGGTCGAAATTGACACCATCAACATGATTGAGAAGGTGAACGGCGTCGACCGGCTGGAGCAACACCGCCGCAATATCGGCCTGTGATTTTCATCCGGTCAGCCAGGCTGACCGGTAACCCCGATTCAGAAGTGAGAAAACCATGAACAAAGAAAATGTCATTACCCTGGACAATCCGGTCAAACGTGGTGAGCAGGTTATCGAACAGGTCACGCTGATGAAACCCAATGCCGGGACGCTGCGCGGTGTCAGTCTGGCTGCGGTCGCGAACTCCGAAGTCGATGCACTGATTAAGGTGCTGCCGCGCATGACGGCACCGATGCTGACCGAGCAGGAAGTCGCCGCGCTGGAACTGCCTGACCTTGTGGCTCTGGCCGGTAAGGTGGTCGGTTTTTTGTCGCCGAACTCGGTGCAGTGACGTTTCCGAAAAATCTCTCGGTCGATGACCTGATGGCGGATGTGGCTGTGATATTTCACTGGCCGCCATCAGAACTGTATCCCATGAGCCTGACCGAACTCATCACATGGCGCGAAAAGGCGCTCCGGCGAAGCGGAAACACGAATGAGTAACAATGTAAAATTACAGGTATTGCTCAGGGCTGTTGACCAGGCATCCCGCCCGTTTAAATCCATCCGCACAGCGAGCAAATCGCTGTCGGGGGATATCCGGGAAACACAAAAATCACTGCGCGAGCTGAACGGTCACGCATCCCGTATTGAGGGATTTCGCAAGACCAGTGCACAGCTCGCCGTGACTGGTCATGCACTTGAAAAGGCACGGCAGGAGGCCGAAGCCCTTGCCACACAGTTTAAAAACACCGAACGTCCGACCCGTGCTCAGGCGAAAGTGCTGGAATCCGCAAAGCGTGCGGCGGAGGACTTACAGGCGAAATATAACCGCCTGACGGATTCCGTTAAACGCCAGCAGCGGGAACTGGCCGTTGTGGGAATTAATACCCGCAATCTTGCACATGATGAGCAGGGACTGAAAAACCGTATCAGTGAAACCACCGCACAGCTTAACCGTCAGCGTGACGCGCTGGCGCGTGTCAGTGCGCAACAGGCAAAACTTAACGCAGTAAAACAGCGTTATCAGGCCGGAAAGGAACTGGCCGGAAATATGGCCTCAGTGGGCGCTGCCGGTGTGGGGATTGCGGCGGCGGGAACGATGGCCGGAGTTAAGTTGCTGATGCCCGGTTATGAGTTTGCGCAGAAAAACTCAGAATTGCAGGCCGTGCTCGGAGTGGCAAAAGATTCCGCCGAAATGGCAGCACTACGCAAACAGGCGCGCCAGCTCGGCGACAATACCGCCGCCTCAGCGGATGATGCGGCCGGTGCACAGATAATCATCGCGAAAGCGGGTGGGGATGTTGATGCCATTCAGGCGGCAACGCCGGTCACGCTGAATATGGCGCTGGCGAACCGCCGCACGATGGAAGAAAACGCCGCCCTGCTGATGGGGATGAAATCCGCCTTTCAGCTTTCAAACGATAAGGTCGCTCATATCGGGGATGTTCTCTCCATGACGATGAACAAAACCGCCGCCGATTTTGACGGCATGAGCGATGCGCTGACCTATGCCGCACCTGTGGCAAAAAATGCCGGTGTCAGCATTGAAGAAACCGCCGCAATGGTCGGGGCGCTGCATGATGCAAAAATCACAGGCTCAATGGCGGGGACGGGAAGCCGTGCCGTGTTAAGCCGCCTGCAGGCACCGACGGGAAAAGCATGGGATGCACTCAAAGAGCTTGGAGTGAAAACCTCAGACAGCAAGGGAAACACCCGGCCAATATTTACCATTCTGAAAGAAATGCAGGCCAGTTTTGAGAAAAACCGGCTCGGTACTGCCCAGCAGGCTGAATACATGAAAACTATTTTCGGGGAGGAGGCCAGCTCAGCCGCCGCCGTGCTGATGACTGCCGCCTCAACCGGAAAGCTGGACAAACTGACCGCTGCGTTTAAAGCCTCAGACGGGAAGACCGCAGAGCTGGTAAATATCATGCAGGACAATCTCGGCGGTGACTTTAAGGAGTTTCAGTCCGCTTATGAGGCGGTGGGGACTGACCTGTTTGACCAGCAGGAAGGCGCACTGCGTAAGCTCACGCAGACGGCCACAAAGTATGTGTTAAAACTCGACGGTTGGATCCAGAAAAACAAATCACTGGCGTCAACCATCGGCATCATTGTCGGTGGTGCACTGGCACTGACTGGTGTCATCGGTGCCATTGGCCTCGTAGCCTGGCCGGTTATCACCGGCATTAATGCCATCATCGCGGCAGCAGGCGCAATGGGGGCAATCTTCACGACGGTTGGCAGTGCTGTTATGACGGCCATCGGGGCGATTAGCTGGCCGGTTGTGGCCGTGGTGGCCGCAATTGTCGCCGGGGCGTTGCTTATCCGTAAATACTGGGAGCCTGTCAGCGCATTCTTTGGCGGTGTGGTGGAAGGGCTGAAAGCGGCATTTGCGCCGGTGGGGGAACTGTTCACGCCACTTAAGCCGGTGTTTGACTGGCTGGGCGAAAAGTTACAGGCCGCGTGGCAGTGGTTTAAAAACCTGATTGCCCCGGTTAAAGCCACACAGGACACCCTGAACCGTTGCCGTGACACGGGCGTCATGTTCGGGCAGGCACTGGCTGACGCACTGATGCTGCCGCTTAATGCGTTCAACAAACTGCGCAGTGGTATTGACTGGGTACTGGAAAAACTCGGTGTCATCAACAAAGAGTCAGACACACTTGACCAGACCGCCGCCAGAACTCATGCCGCCACGTATGGCACCGGTGGTTATATTCCGGCGACCAGCTCTTATGCAGGCTATCAGGCTTATCAGCCGGTCACGGCACCGGCTGGCCGCTCTTATGTGGACCAGAGTAAAAACGAATATCACATCAGCCTGACGGGTGGTACTGCACCGGGGACACAGCTTGACCGCCAGTTACAGGATGCGCTCGAAAAATACGAGCGGGATAAACGTGCGCGCGCCCGTGCCAGCATGATGCATGACGGTTAAGGAGGTGACGAAAAATGATGCTCGCGTTAGGTATGTTTGTTTTTATGCGCCAGACGCTGCCACACCAGACCATGCAGCGTGAATCAGATTATCGCTGGCCGTCAAATTCCCGTATCGGTAAACGGGACGCTTTTCAGTTTCTCGGTGTGGGTGAGGAAAACATCACGCTGGCCGGTGTGCTTTATCCCGAACTGACCGGCGGCAAGCTGACGATGACCACGCTCAGGCTGATGGCAGAGGAGGGGCGGGCGTGGCCGTTGCTGGATGGCACCGGCATGATTTACGGCATGTATGTCATCAGCAGGGTGAGTGAAACAGGGAGTATTTTCTTTGCAGACGGCACACCCCGGAAAATTGATTTTACGCTGTCACTCACCCGCGTTGATGAATCACTGGCCGCGCTTTATGGCGATATCGGTAAACAGGCGGAATCGCTCATCGGTAAGGCCGGCAGTATGGCGACCAGATTCACAGGTATGACGGGGGCGGGATAATGCTGGATGCGCTGACATTTGATGCAGGCAGTACGCTGACGCCGGATTACATGCTGATGCTCGACAGCAGGGATATTACCGGCAATATCAGCGACCGTCTGATGAGCATGACCCTGACGGATAACCGGGGCTTTGAGGCTGACCAGCTTGATATTGAACTGAACGATGCCGACGGGCAGGTCGGGCTGCCGGTTCGTGGCGCTGTCCTGACGGTGTATATCGGCTGGAAAGGTTTTGCCCTGGTATGCAAAGGGAAATTTACCGTTGATGAGGTTGAACATCGGGGCGCACCGGATGTAGTCACCATCCGCGCCCGGAGTGCAGATTTTCGCGGGACGCTCAATTCCCGCCGGGAAGGCTCCTGGCATGACACCACGCTCGGTGCGATTGTTAAGGCGATAGCCACCCGTAACAGGCTGGAAGCCAGTGTCGCTCCGTCACTGGCCGGAATAAAAATTCCACACATCGACCAGTCGCAGGAGTCTGATGCGAAATTCCTGACCCGTCTTGCAGAACGCAACGGCGGTGAGGTGTCGGTAAAAATGGGAAAACTGTTGTTTCTCAAAGCGGGGCAGGGAGTGACGGCCAGCGGTAAAAAAATCCCGCAGGTCACCATAACCCGCAGCGACGGCGACCGCCATCATTTTGCGATTGCTGACCGTGGAGCCTATACCGGCGTAACGGCAAAGTGGCTTCACACCAAAGACCCGAAGCCGCAAAAGCAGAAGGTAAAACTGAAACGCAAAAAGAAAGAAAAACACCTGCGCGCACTGGAGCACCCGAAAGCGAAACCAGTCACGCAGAAGAAAGCGCCAAAAGCGCCGGAAGCGCGCGAAGGTGAATACATGGCCGGTGAGGCTGACAATGTTTTTGCCCTGACCACGGTATATGCCACGAAAGCGCAGGCCATGCGCGCCGCTCAGGCGAAGTGGGATAAACTGCAACGGGGCGTTGCGGAGTTCTCCATCAGCCTGGCTACCGGTCGGGCAGATATTTACACGGAAACACCGGTTAAGGTGTCAGGCTTTAAGCGCGTCATAGACGAGCAGGACTGGACAATCACTAAGGTGACACATTTTCTGAATAATAGCGGCTTCACGACGTCCTTGGAGCTTGAGGTCAGGCTTTCTGATGTGGAGTACGAAACAGAAGATGATGAGTGATGTGGTTTATTTATCTGTTTGTTTTATAAGGATAAATTAACTAAAATAGCACCATCAACAAAACCGGAAGAGGTGCTCGCGATGTTTCATTGTCCTTTATGCCAGCATGCCGCACATGCGCGTACAAGCCGCTATATCACTGACACGACAAAAGAGCGTTATCACCAGTGCCAGAACGTGAATTGCAGCGCCACGTTCATCACGTATGAGTCGGTACAGAGATACATCGTGAAGCCGGGAGAAGTCCACGCCGTAAGGCCGCACCCGTTGCCGTCAGGGCAGCAAATTATGTGGATGTGATCACAAAAATAGCCCCTCAGTTGAGGGGCTTTATTTATGGTCGATGTGGACGCTATGTGGACAGTGGTTGACATAAATCCATTTATATCATCAGGTTAGGTGCTTTTTTGTGACACCATCCCTGTCTTCCCCCACATGATGTGGGGGTTTTTTTTATCTCCAGTTTGTCATTCTGTTATTAGCTTACTGTTTTAAACCATCCGTTATACTACCGGCAGAAGATAGCGGGAGTATTTATGAATCAAACCTATGGACGGCTGGTTAGCCGGGCGGCTATCGCGGCAACGGCGATGGCATCAGCGTTACTTTTGATCAAAATTTTGGCGTGGTGGTATACGGGATCGGTGAGTATTCTGGCGGCGTTGGTGGACTCGCTGGTGGATATTGCCGCGTCATTGACGAATTTGTTGGTCGTGCGTTATTCGCTGCAACCCGCAGATGATGAACACACGTTTGGGCACGGTAAAGCGGAGTCGCTGGCGGCGCTGGCGCAAAGTATGTTTATTTCCGGTTCGGCGTTGTTTCTGTTTTTGACCAGTATCCAGAATCTGATTAAGCCGACGCCAATGAACGACCCCGGCGTGGGGATTGGCGTTACCGTCATCGCTCTGATATGCACTATTATACTGGTCACGTTTCAGCGCTGGGTGGTACGCAAGACCCAAAGTCAGGCGGTACGGGCGGATATGCTTCATTATCAGTCTGATGTTATGATGAACGGAGCGATTCTTATCGCGCTGGGGTTATCCTGGTACGGTTGGCATCGTGCGGATGCCCTGTTTGCGTTAGGTATCGGCATCTATATTTTGTATAGCGCGTTGCGTATGGGGTATGAGGCGGTGCAGTCATTATTGGATCGCGCGCTGCCCGATGCGGAACGACAGGAAATTATTGATATCGTGACGTCATGGCCGGGAGTCAGCGGCGCGCACGATCTCCGCACGCGGCAGTCAGGGCCGACTCGCTTTATTCAGATTCATTTGGAAATGGAAGATAATCTGCCGCTCGTTCAGGCGCATTTTGTGGCTGACCAGGTAGAGCAGGCGATTTTGCGGCGTTTTCCGGGTTCAGATGTCATTATTCATCAGGATCCCTGTTCAGTCGTCCCCAGGGAAGGCAGGAAGTTCGAGCTTGTATAATTGATTGTTAAAAAGTGAGCCAGGCCAGCATTTTGTGTATAAATTACCGCCATTTGGCCTGACCTGAATCAATTCAGCAGGAAGGGATTGTTATACTATCTGTATATTCGTTGGATCGTTTCGAAGTGCGAAATCGGCTTCCGGCAATAGATTTCATTTTGCATTCCAAAGTTCAGAGGTAGTCATGATTAAGAAAATCGGTGTGTTGACAAGCGGCGGTGATGCGCCGGGCATGAACGCGGCAATCCGCGGTGTTGTGCGCGCAGCGTTGACGGAAGGGCTGGAAGTCATGGGCATTTATGACGGCTATCTGGGCCTGTATGAAGATCGTATGGTGCAGCTTGACCGTTACAGCGTATCTGACATGATCAACCGTGGCGGTACTTTCCTCGGTTCTGCCCGTTTCCCGGAATTCCGTGACGAAAATATTCGCGCTGTCGCGATCGAAAACCTGAAAAAACGCGGTATCGATGCGCTGGTAGTTATTGGCGGCGACGGTTCTTATATGGGTGCAAAACGTCTGACTGAAATGGGCTTCCCGTGCATCGGTCTGCCAGGCACTATCGATAACGACATCAAAGGCACCGACTACACTATCGGCTATTTCACTGCTCTCGGCACTGTAGTGGAAGCGATTGACCGTCTGCGTGACACCTCCTCTTCTCACCAGCGTATCTCTATCGTTGAGGTGATGGGCCGTTATTGCGGCGACCTGACGTTGGCGGCGGCTATTGCTGGCGGCTGTGAGTTTATCGTGGTGCCGGAAGTTGAATTTAATCGCGAAGATCTGGTGGCCGAAATCAAAGCCGGGATCGCGAAAGGGAAAAAACACGCTATCGTCGCTATTACTGAGCATATGTGCGATGTTGACGAACTGGCGCACTTTATTGAAAAAGAAACGGGCCGTGAGACGCGTGCGACGGTGCTCGGCCACATTCAGCGCGGTGGTTCCCCGGTACCTTACGATCGCATTCTGGCTTCCCGTATGGGCGCGTATGCTATTGACCTGCTGCTGGAAGGCCATGGCGGTCGTTGTGTCGGTATCCAGAACGAGCAGCTTGTTCATCATGACATCATCGATGCGATTGAAAACATGAAGCGTCCGTTCAAAAGCGACTGGATGGAGTGCGCGAAAAAACTGTACTGATTGTTTTTGCGCGCCTGATGGCGCTACGCTTATCAGGCCTACAGGTTGCAGAAACGTGTAGGCCGGATTAGGCGTTAGCCGCCATCCGGCAATCCCTCAGATTTATTCCTCGAAGTTATAGCCAATCTTTTTTTATTCTTTAATGTTTGGATCTCTTTCTGGCACGCTTTGCTCATCACAACACAACATAAGCGAGTCGGGCGATGAAAAAGTGGGGCGTGGGGTTCACATTATTGCTGGCGTCAACCAGCCTTCTGGCAAAGGATATTCAGTTACTTAACGTATCATACGATCCAACGCGTGAGCTGTACGAGCAGTACAACAAAGCGTTTAGCGCGCACTGGAAGCAGGAAACCGGCGACAACGTCGTGATCCGCCAATCGCACGGCGGTTCGGGTAAACAGGCGACTTCCGTCATTAACGGCATTGAAGCCGATGTCGTGACGCTGGCGTTGGCTTACGATGTGGACGCTATTGCGGAACGTGGTCGTATCGATAAAAACTGGATTAAGCGTCTGCCGGATAACTCAGCACCTTACACCTCCACCATCGTTTTCCTGGTCCGCAAAGGCAATCCAAAACAAATTCATGACTGGAACGATCTGATTAAACCCGGTGTGTCGGTGATTACGCCAAACCCGAAAAGCTCTGGCGGCGCCCGCTGGAACTATCTGGCGGCATGGGGCTACGCCCTGCACCACAACAATAACGATCAGGCCAAAGCGCAGGACTTTGTCAAAGCCCTGTTTAAAAACGTTGAAGTGCTGGACTCCGGCGCGCGCGGCTCAACCAATACTTTCGTTGAACGCGGTATCGGTGATGTGCTGATTGCCTGGGAAAACGAAGCGCTACTGGCGACGAATGAACTGGGTAAAGATAAATTCGAGATAGTGACCCCGAGTGAATCTATTCTCGCAGAGCCGACCGTTTCCGTGGTCGACAAAGTGGTGGAAAAGAAAGACACCAAAGCGGTAGCGGAAGCGTATCTCAAGTATCTCTACTCGCCGGAAGGGCAGGAGATAGCAGCGAAAAACTTCTACCGTCCGCGCGATGCTGACGTGGCGAAAAAATACGACGATGCGTTTCCGAAGCTGAAGCTTTTCACCATTGACGAGGTGTTTGGCGGCTGGGCGAAGGCGCAAAAAGATCACTTCGCTAATGGCGGTACGTTCGACCAAATCAGCAAACGCTAAACCGTTTATAAACCCGGTAACGTATTATGTTACCGGGTTTTTTCTTTGCCACAATTTTGCGTTACTCTTCCCCGTCTATGGGTCACAGGGAACGCATATCATGAAAAAAACAGGCTACTTTTTACTGGCGGTGATAGTGATTGTCGCCGCGGCGGGCGTCGGTTACTGGAAATTTTCCGGCAATCCTGATGCATTACGGGAAATCGTGCTTGAACAGTGCCTGCCCGATCAGTTACAGCATCAAAACCCAGCGCCGTGCGCGGAAGTCAAACCTCGCGCCGGCTATGTCGTCTTTAAAGATCGTCACGGTCCATTGCAATATTTATTGATGCCCACCTACCGTATCAACGGTACAGAAAGCCCGCTATTGCTGGAACCCGCTACGCCCAACTTTTTCTGGCTGGCCTGGCAGGCTCGCGGCTATATGAGTAAAAAATACGGGCATGATATTCCGGATAGCGCGGTCTCGCTGGCGATTAATTCGCGGCTTGGTCGTTCACAGGACCATTTGCATATCCATATTTCTTGCATCCGTCCTGACGTTCGGGAGCAACTGGATAACGATCTCACGCGCATCAGCACTCGCTGGCTTCCGCTGCCGGGCGACCTGATGGGGCATGAATACCTGGCGCGCCGGGTAACCGAGAGCGAACTGGCGCAGCGTAGTCCGTTTATGATGCTGGCGGAAGAGGTGCCGGAAGCGCGCGATCATATGGGACGCTATGCGCTGGCGGTGGTACGCCAAAGCGATGGCTCTTTTGTCCTGCTGGCGACCGAGCGTAATTTACTGACCTTCAATCGCGCATCGGCGGAAGAGATTCAGGACCATAGTTGCGCCATTTTGTCTTCCCGCTGATTTTCGTTACACCCCCTGCTCATTATCTTATTGATTCTTATCCCGGTTTAAAACCGGGGTAAGATCGTGTCTATAAAAATATGTGAAACCGATCAAAAGATATAAAGGTATACCTTTATATCTTTTTATGGTTAGTTACACTCTCTTCATAGCCTCCATAGATTGTCTGGTGGATGGCTTATATAAAAACGTTTTTATTTCATGTAGTGACATCATTAATTGTTCACCAGATTTGCGCTGCTAAGCGTAAAGGAATATCAACATGAAACTTTCTATCGTGGAAAAAATCGGCTTCGGCGCGGGAGATATGGCGATAAACGTTGTGATTATCGCCATGCAGCTGCTCCTCGCCTATTTCTATACCGATATCTACGGCCTGAGCGCCGCTGATGTTGGCGTACTGTTTGTGGTTGTGCGGATGATTGATGCCATTATCGATCCGGCCATGGGGGTCCTGACCGATAAACTGAACACGCGCTGGGGGCGTTACCGCCCGTGGCTGCTGTGGTTTGCCATTCCTTTTGGTTTCGCCGTGTATTTGATGTTTATTACGCCTGACATGGCTTATATGGCCAAGCTGGCGTGGGCCTATGGCACCTATATTCTTATGACCCTGGTCTATACCGCGATCACCATTCCCTATATTTCGATGATTGGCGTGATTACCAGCGATCCCGTCGAACGGTTAAGCGCCAACGGCTATCGCTTTGTGATGACCAAGATTGCCGCTTTCCTGGTGACTATCGTCGTACCGATGCTTGCCGTCTGGCTGGGGCAGGGCAACAAGGCGCTGGGTTACCAGTTTTCCATGGGGCTGATGGGGGCGATGGGCGCCTTGCTGTTTATCTTCTGTTTTCTTACCACGCGTGAACGCAGCGAGCCGGAAATTACCTCGTTATCGGTGGGGAAACAGTTTAAATATCTGTTACGTAACGATCAGTGGATTATTCTCGGCGTTGTTATTCTGCTGCTGATGTGCGGTTATGTTATTCGCGGTTCCGTTGCCGCTTATTACGCCAAGTATTATCTGAACGGCGGAGATAGCCTGATTTCACCCTTCCTGACCACCGGCGTCGTTGCCTCTATTTTAGCGATGATCGCCACCACCTGGATAACTAAATTCTGGGACAAAATTAAGATGTTCCGCTACACCCAGATTATTACTTTTATCCTGAGCGCGCTGATGTATTTCTCCGTCGGGCGTGAAAATCTTATCCTGGCGTTTGCGTTCTATTTTCTTATTAATTTCTTCTGCGATATGCAAATGCCGGTGTTCTGGTCCTCTATCGCCGAAGCGGTGGATTACGGCGAAAAGAAAACCGGTCTGCGCGTTTCCGGGTTGGCGTTTGGCGGCATCCTCTTCTTCCAGAAGTTTGGGATGGGGATCGCGGGCGGGATACTCGGATTCCTGCTGAGCCACTTTGGCTATCAGGCCGATGTTGAACAGAGCGCACGTTCGCTCACCGGTATTGCGCTGATGATGACGCTCATTCCGGCTCTGTTTCACCTTGCGGTTGGGCTGCTTATGAAAAAGTATCTGATTAACAACGAATATTATCGTGATATTCAGCTCGCCCTGGCGCAGAAACAGGCATAAGGAGGCGCAAATGAAGGCCATGAATAAGGTTTGGGTTATCGGCGATGCCTCCGTTGATCTGGTGCCGGAAAAACAGAACAGCTATCTGAAATGCCCCGGCGGAGCGTCGGCGAACGTGGGGGTATGCGTTGCCAGGCTGGGCGGAGAGTGCGGTTTTATTGGCTGTCTTGGCGACGATGACGCCGGTCGCTTCCTGCGCCAGGTTTTCCAGGATAACGCTGTGGATGTCACGTTTCTAAGGCTGGATGCGGCCCTGACCAGCGCGGTGCTGATCGTTAACCTGACGGCTGATGGGGAGCGTAGTTTTACCTATCTGGTGCATCCAGGTGCCGATACCTACGTTTCGCCGCAGGATTTGCCGCCGTTCAGGCAGCACGAATGGTTTTACTTCAGCTCAATTGGCCTCACCGACAGGCCCGCTCGCGAGGCGTGCCTTGAGGGAGCGAGAAGAATGCGTGAAGCGGGTGGTTACGTACTGTTTGACGTCAATCTGCGCAGCAAAATGTGGGGGAATACTGATGAAATCCCTGAACTGATCGCCCGGTCCGCCGCGCTGGCTTCTATCTGCAAAGTCTCGGCAGATGAGCTGTGCCAGCTCAGCGGGGCCAGCTACTGGCAGGATGCGCGTTATTACCTGCGCGATCTGGGCTGCGACACTACCATCATTTCGCTGGGGGCCGATGGCGCGCTGTTGATTACCGCCGAGGGGGAGTTCCATTTTCCCGCACCACGCGTCGATGTCGTCGATACCACCGGGGCAGGCGATGCTTTTGTCGGCGGCCTGCTGTTCACCCTTTCCCGCGCAAATTGCTGGGATCATGCCCTGCTGGCGGAAGCCATCAGCAATGCCAACGCCTGCGGCGCTATGGCGGTGACGGCAAAAGGCGCAATGACCGCTCTGCCGTTTCCTGAGCAGCTAAACACTTTTCTTTCCAGCCATTCGCTGGCACAAGCCATGACCGTGAAATAAGGAGTCATCATGCACGTTGATCAAAACAAAATACTGGGATGCCTGGTGGGCGCCGCCGCCGCGGACGCGATGGGAGCCGCGACGGAAGTACGCACCCAGCAGCAAATAAAAGACTATTTTGGCGGCTGGGTGACGACCTTTCAAAAACCGCCAGCAGACACGTTTGGCCGCTGCAACGAAGCGGGGATGTGCACGGATGATTTTATTCAGGCGAAGTACATCATGGATGCGCTGCTGCGCCATCAATGCCAGGTCAGCGACGAGGCGATGCGCGAGGCTTTTCAGCAGTGGCTGGATTATCCTTTCTACGCCAACTTTACCGGTCCGACGACGCGTGCGGCAATGAAAGCGATATTTAATGATAATCGCGCCTCTTTGCAGGGCGAGCTGGAAGGCGAAAAACAATCGGTACAGATCATTAATAAGGGTAATGCGGAGGCAACGAACGGCGCCGCCATGAAGATTTGGCCAGCGGCGGTTCTGCATCCGGGCGATATCGACGCGGCGATTGACTGCGCGCTACAGATTTGCCGCTTTACCCATAATAACGTGCTGGCAATGTCCGGCGCGGCGGCGATGGCGGCGGCAACCAGCGAGGCGTTAAGAGCGCAGACCAATGCAGACAGCATTATTGCTGCCGGTATTTACGGCGCGCAAAGAGGCTATCTGCTGGCGCAGGAGCAAGGGGCGATGATGGTGGCAGGTCCTTCCGTTGCCCGACGCATTGAGCTGGCCGTGGATATCGGTAAACGTCATCGCCATTGGGAAACGGCGGTGGTGGAACTTGCTGATATTATTGGCTCCGGACTGCACGTGAGTGAAGCGGTGCCGGCGGCCTTTGGCCTGTTCGCGTGTTGTCCGAATTCTGCCGTAGATGCTATTATCTCCGGCGTTAATATCGGCAATGATACTGATACTGTCGCCACCATGGTTGGGGCGATTTCCGGCGCATTCCATGGCGTGGAGGCTTTTCCCGCCGATTATTTAACGACTTTGGATCGTATGAATCATTTCGATTTGGCAGAACTGGCCAGGCAAATCGCAGGGTAGCGACTTCACCCTGCCGGGGACGGTAAAACGTCCCCTGCTGGCGAAGACGTGAGGTGCGCAGCTTGCAGGTTGATAAAACGAGCTTTACTCCGCTTTATAAGCAACTATTTTTTATCATCTGTCAGCAGATCCAGAACGGGTCTTTGCCTTTGGGTAGCCAACTACCGACGCAAAAAGAGATCGCCAGAGCCTACAACGTCTCGCTGATTGTGGTTAAACAGGCCTGGAGCGAATTAATCAATGCGGGCATTATTTCCTCCCAGCGCGGGAGTGGTTCGGTGGTGTGCTCGGTGCCGGAAGGCGTGAGCTACGGGCACACGTTTCGCGGTATTACCCGCGATCTCCAGGACGCCAGCGTGGCGATTGAGAACCGTATTCTGGAAATCGCGCCGCGCCGCGCGCGCGACGCTCAGGCAGACGGCTTGAGCCTGCCCGCACAGCATCACTATCTCTATATTTCGCGTATTCGTTGCCTGAATAACCGTCCATTTAACCATGAGAAAATTTATCTCGATCTTAGCTTCTTTCCCGATCTGCAACTCACACCGCAGGCGCTGGAGCATACGTCGCTTTATTCGTTATTAAACGTCACAAGCGACTCGGCGATAGAAAAAGTTGAGGCGATTTTACCTTCCGCTGACCTGTGCGAAAAATTGCAAATCGCCGCCAATAAACCGCTGTTATCCGTCGCCAGACAGACGTTTCAGGCCGGGAAGGACAGCCCTTTTGAGTATTGCCGCTATTACGTGCTGTCTGAATACTTTGGTGAAATTCATTATCACTGATCTGTCCGCTTAATCCTGCGATAACCCCACCATATCTGGCGTTTACCTGCCTGACTGTCCGTCGTATTCTTGCTGAAAAAATCGTCAGGAGACAGGTATGTCGCTCTGGTTGCCCCATCCTCTGTTCCTTCCTTTCATCATGGTTGGCGTTACTATCCTTCTGTTGGCGACTTCGCTACTGCCGGAGTTTATGACCGCACTGCTATTTTTTGCTGCTGTGGTGGCGATGGGACCAGGGAAAGTTCCTGCGCGGGCGGGGATGCTGTGATGTATCGCGCTGGCGGTGATACGCCAAAGCGATGGCTCTTTTGTCCTGCTGGCGACCGAGCGTAATTTACTGACCTTCAATCGCGCTTCTGCCGAGGAAATTCAGGATCATCAGTGTGATATCTTGAACCAACAGGTCATCAAATGACAGCTTGATATTGCATTAACGAATGCCGTTTGGAGGCCGGACAAGGCTCTCGTGGCGCTATCCGGCAAAATCTGGCGATGGCGCGGGCGTTACCAGGCCGGTGGATCTGCGGGGTGGCTGTCATTTTCCAGATGCGGCGATTTAATAAACACGCCTTTCCAGGGTTTATCGCCGTTATTAATGAGATAATGCGCCTCCCCAGGTTCGCACTGTAAAACATCTCCAGTTTGCAGGATATGAGGTGTTCCTTCCAGATACAGGCACACTTCACCGCTTAGGGTATAAAAAACCTCACAAGCGGTATTATGGCGATGGTTAGGGAATGACTGCCCTGGTTGTAGTATGACGACGCCCATATCGCAGCCCGGCCCACGGATTAAGTATTTAGGGCCATTATCGCCAAAGCGGTATTGATGATTCTTCTCATTCGTTTTTTGCATGCTTATTCTCCTGTTACAGGCCTGGCGCTTTCCAGAGGGATGTCGTTAAGCCACCATCGACCAGCGCGCGTTGATCCTGATAAACGGCCTGCCATTTTTCTCTGGCCTGCTGATAGACAGCGAAATTTTCAGGATTAGGTTTATGCTCCCGATCCCAGCGCACTAGCTTTTCTCCCGTTTCCGCCAGCGATGGCCAGATACCCACGCCAACGCCTGCGGCAATAGCGCACCCTAGCGCGGTAGCTTCTTTGACGACAGGTACGTGAACGGTGAGTCCCGTAACGTCGGCAAGGATTTGGCTCCATAATTTGCCTTTAGATCCTCCGCCGGCAAAAACCAGCGAGTCGGCCTGTACGCCGGAAAACGCGGCAATTTGCTGTAAATTGCAGGCGGAAACAATGGCGGCATTCTCTTCCAGCGCGCGAAATAGGGTCGCTTTATTACACTTTTCAGGATCGATAGACAGATTGATAAACGACGGCGCGGCATGGTACCAGCGTTTAAAACGCATAACGTCAGAGAAGATGGGCATCACACCGTGCGCGCCGGGAGGCACCCGGCTGGCCATATCTTCCAGCAGGGAATACGCATCAATACCTAACCTTTCAGCGATTAGTTTTTCCTCGGCGCAAAAGGCGTCGCGGAACCAACGCATCGTTAACCCAGTAAAAAAGCTAATAGACTCGGTTTGTACCATACCGGGGATCACATGAGGATTGATGCGAACGTTCATGTTTGGGTCGGTGACCGGCGCGGGAAGATTGACGACCTGTTGCCAGAAGGTTCCGCCCAGCACGGCCGTTTGCGCCGGGCGTACGACGCCCAGCCCCAGACAGCCTAACTGCACATCGCCGCCGCCAACGATGACCGGCGTACCCGCTTGCAGGTCGCACTGTTCAGCCGCTTTCTGTGAAATGTGACCGAGCAGCGTCCCGGTTTCTTTTACCGGCGAGAGAATGTCAGAACGCAGGCCCGCCATCTGTAACAGACTACGTTTCCAGTTGCGGGTCACCAGATCCAATAACCCCGTCGTGCCTGCGTTGGAGGGATCGACCGCCAGTTCGCCGCTGAGCATAAAGGCCATCCAGTCGCTGATCATAGTGACGGTTGACGCGCGATGATAAATATCCGGACGATGGTGGGCAAGCCAGAGCAGACGCGGAATAGCGCTGAGCGCCAGCGTTTGCCCGGAGCAACGATAAACTTCCTCCTCAAAGGTGTTATCGTGCAGCTCTTTTAATTCACTGACTTCGTGCGCCGCGCGGGCGTCAACATTAGCGCAGGCCCAAATTGGTTCGCCGTTACTGTCATAAATAACAATGCCTTCACGCATCGAGCAGGCCGATACGGCAGCGATAGCCGTTGCAGGGATGGCGGCTTTCTGTAGTGCCTGACGGATACACTGGCAAGCCAGTTGCCAGTTTTTGGCAAGATCAAACTCCATCGAACCAGGCACATCCGGCACGGCCAGATGCTGCCATTCCGCTTGACCGACAGCTATTTGCTTTCCTTGTAGATCAAAAATTACTGCTCTGACGCTACCGGTACCGGCGTCAAGAGCCATCAGGTAATGTCCTGATTCAGTATGGGTACAGAGTCGAGCCATTTTTTTATCCTCGGCTATTTTTACATCGTTACATAAAATCCTGTCAGTTATTGTTTATTGAATTGAGGTAAGTGTTATTTTATTTTTTTATTTTTCAATAAGTTGAATTATTTTCCCTGCGGTTTTCTGATCGGTAACCAGCGCATTGATATAGTTACCGCGCATAGCGGCAATAATAGCTTCTGCTTTTTGTTCGCCGCCGGCGACGCCAATCACGGTTGGGATCGTGGAAAGTGAATTTAACTTCAGGCCAATTAATTCGTTATGGATTTTGATGTCTGGAATGATTTCGCCATGAGCATCAAAAAAATAGCCCAGAATATCGCCTACTGCGCCTTTGCGGCCAATCATGAGTTGTTCACCCTGAGTGATATAACCGGATTTTAAAATACTGGCTTGATCTTTCTGGTTAATTGCCCCAATCCCCACGATGGCGGCATCGGCAGCTTGCGCTGTGAGCATCACATCCCGCACGCTATTTTCATTGCGCAGCGTGCAGGCAATTTCCTGCGATGATGCGCGCAGCGGCGCGGGCATAATACTTACGCTACAAGCGGCATCAAGCTGGCCTATTCCGGTCATATACGGCCCCACGCCGCCGGATAACGTGACCAGGCGGATTTGTTGCGCCGAGATAAATCCGCTGAGGCGTTTTAATGTGGTCATCGTGGCTTCGCCAAAGCCGACGGCCAGCAGTTGCTGTGGCCGCAGTGACTCCATCAACATATGGGCGGCGCCGATTCCTAAGCGCAGACCAATATCGGCATCGGGTAATGCCGGCAGCACGCGGATATTCTGCAATGCGAAGTGGTTGCGCAAGGCATTTTCATACTCAAGACACCCTTCGAAGCGGGAGTTGATTTGTACGCGAATAATACCGGACTGATGCCCTTTCTCCAGCAGACGAGAAACCTTTAGCCGGGTTAGCCCCAGACGCTCGCTGATTTCACTCTGCGTCAATCCATCGTGATAGTAGAACCAGGCAATACGCGCCACCTGCTCTTCTTCGCACATTCCATAATCAGATACCAACGTATTATCGCTCATTGTCATAACCTGGCTTTACTTTGAACATTTCTAAATCATTAACACAATTGTTCAGTTATCACTCCGAAATAACCGTGATTAACGCCACAAAAACGCGTCAAATCTGAACATTTATCATCTAAAAATTCATTTATTCAGAAAACGTGATCTGGATGAGAGTTTTTTAACCAAATAACTACTACCGTTTTGAACAATTTCTTTTTCAAAAAACATTTGTTCAGTCCCGTCAGTCAACATTGAGGGAGCGGAGGCAACATGCAAATCAGTCACAATACTGCATCCCCTCTGATTTGTGTGCAGAACATTTATAAAAGTTATTCCGGCGTCGAAGTACTAAAGGGAATTGACTTTACTCTGCATGCGGGAGAGGTGCACGCATTGCTTGGCGGCAATGGTGCGGGTAAATCAACATTAATGAAGATTATTGCCGGTATAGTCCCGCCAGATGGAGGGACTATCGATATTGCTGGTGTGCGTTGCAGTCATTTAACGCCTCTGAAGGCGCACCAGTATGGCATTTACCTGGTTCCCCAGGAGCCTCTGTTATTTCCGAGTTTATCTGTGCGGGAAAATATCTTGTTTGGCTTGCAGGGACGTCAGGCCTCCACGGAAAAAATGCAGCAGCTATTAAAGGCGATGGGATGCCAACTCGATCCGGCGAGCGCTGCGGGTACGCTTGATGTTGCAGACCGCCAGATCGTTGAAATTATGCGCGGCTTGATGCGCGACTCGCGAATCTTAATTCTTGATGAGCCCACGGCGTCGTTAACGCCAGCCGAAACTGATCGGTTATTTACGCGTCTGCAAGAGTTGCTGAAAAAGGGTGTCGGAATTGTATTTATTTCTCATAAGCTACCAGAAATTAGACAGTTAGCTCACTGCGTTAGCGTGATGCGTGACGGTAAAATCGCATTATTCGGAAAAACGCATGACCTTTCTACCGACGAGATTATTCAAGCTATCACCCCGGCAACGCAGGGCGTCAGTCTTTCCGCGAATCAAAAGTTGTGGCTGGAATTGCCTGGCAGCCGCCCGCAGAACGAACGCGGCGCGACGGTATTAGCGCTGGAGTCACTGACGGGCGAAGGTTTTATGAATATCAACCTTGAGGTGCGGGCAGGCGAAATCCTTGGTCTGGCCGGGTTGGTCGGCGCGGGACGCACAGAACTGGCTGAAACGCTGTACGGTATTAGACCGGTCAATGCGGGGCGGATGCTGTTCAATGGCGAAGAAATTAACGCCCTGACAACCCAACAGCGGTTGCAGCTCGGCCTGGTCTATTTGCCGGAAGATCGGCAGTCATCCGGGCTGTATCTTGACGCTTCCCTGGCATGGAATGTCTGTTCGCTGACCCACAACCAAAAAGGATTTTGGATAAAGCCCCAGCGGGATAACGCCACCCTTGAACGTTACCACCGCGCGTTAAATATCAAACTCAATAATGCCGAACAGGCGGCGCGTACTTTATCCGGCGGTAACCAGCAAAAAGTATTGATTGCCAAATGCCTGGAAGCCTCTCCGCAATTACTGATTGTCGATGAACCGACCCGCGGTGTCGATGTCTCCGCCCGCAGCGATATTTATCAGCTGTTGCGCAGTATCGCGCAACAAAATGTCGCAGTGCTGTTTATTTCCTCCGATCTGGAAGAGATAGAGCAGATGGCCGATCGCGTATATGTCATGCACCAGGGGGAACTGGGGGGGCCTGCGTTATGCGGCGAGGAAATTAACGTTGATACCATCATGCACGTTGCGTTTGGCGAACATGGTGCGTCGGAGGCAACATGTTGAAATTCATCCAAAATAACCGGGAAGCGACGGCACTGCTGGCAATAGTCTGTTTATTCGTGTTTCCTGGCGCGCTGGATAGCCAGTATTTGAGCGTGCAAACGCTGACAATGGTTTTCAGTAGCGCGCAAATTTTGATGCTGTTGGCGATTGGCGCGACGATGGTAATGCTCACCCGCAATATTGATGTATCGGTGGGCTCGACGACAGGCATGTGCGCGGTATTGCTGGGAGTGATGTTAAACGCCGGCTATAGCCTGCCGGTCGCCTGCCTGGCCACACTAATATTAGGAATTGTCGCCGGATTTTTTAATGGCGTACTGGTTGCCTGGTTGAAGATACCCGCCATTGTCGCCACGCTGGGAACGCTGGGCTTGTATCGTGGGATCATGCTGCTATGGACAGGGGGGAAATGGATTGAAGGATTACCCGCAGGCTTAAAGCAACTCTCTGCTCCGGTGTTTCTGGGAATTTCCGCAATCGGCTGGTTTACCCTGGTGTTAGCGCTGCTTATGGCCTGGCTCCTGGCGAAAACCGCCTTTGGCCGCAATTTTTACGCCACCGGCGATAACCTGCAGGGCGCCCGGCAATTGGGTGTCCGTACCGAGATGGTACGCATCATGGCATTTTCACTTAATGGCGGTATGGCGGCATTGGCTGGAATCGTGTTTGCCTCGCAGATTGGCTTCATTCCCAATCAAACCGGCACGGGGCTGGAAATGAAAGCCATCGCGGCCTGCGTATTGGGGGGAATTAGCCTGTTAGGCGGGTCAGGCACGGTCATCGGCGCTATTCTCGGCGCTTATTTTCTTACGCAAATCGATAGTGTGTTAGTGCTGCTGCGTATCCCCGCCTGGTGGAACGATTTTATTGCTGGCCTGGTATTGTTGGGCGTACTGGTATTCGATGGGCGGCTGCGTTGCGCATTACAACGCAATCTGCGCCGCCAGAAATATGCCCGTTTTATATCACCACCCACTCCACTACAGGCGGAAGCAAAAACGCACGCACAACAGAATAAAAACAAAGAGGTGGCATGATGAATCCATGGCGACGCTATAGCTGGGAAATTGCGCTGGCAGCCTTATTGATCTTTGAAATTCTGGCTTTCGGTCTGATTAACCCACGTTTATTAGATATTAATGTCTTACTTTTTAGCACTAGCGATTTTATTTGTATCGGTATTGTCGCTTTGCCGCTAACAATGGTTATTGTCAGCGGTGGCATGGATATTTCATTTGGTTCTACAATCGGGCTATGCGCGATTACCCTGGGTGTGCTGTTTCAGCTCGGTATGCCGCTACCTTTAGCGATTATTATTACCCTACTACTTGGCGCAATATGTGGGCTGATAAATGCCGGACTTATTATTTATACCGGCGTAAACCCGTTGGTGATTACCCTGGGAACCATGTATTTATTTGGTGGTAGCGCATTATTGTTATCTGGTATGGCTGGCGCCACGGGTTATGAAGGTATTGGTGGATTTCCCACAGCGTTCACTGACTTTGCCAATATTTCATTTCTTGGTATTCCCATGCCGCTTATTTTTTTTCTTGTGTGCTGTCTGTTTTTCTGGCTGCTCATGCATCGCACGCATATGGGACGCAACGTTTTCCTGATTGGCCAGAGCGCCCGTGTCGCGCAGTACAGCGCGATCCCGGTGAATCGCACGTTGTATACCGTGTATGCCATGACCGGATGCGCCTCCGCTATCGCCGCCGTATTACTGGTTTCTTACTTTGGCTCCGCACGTTCGGATCTGGGCGCCTCTTTCCTGATGCCGGCCATTACGGCGGTTGTGCTGGGAGGCGCCAATATTTATGGCGGCTCCGGGTCGATTATGGGGTCCGCGTTGGCGGCGCTGCTGGTGGGATTTTTACAGCAGGGGCTACAGATGGCCGGAGTGCCGAATCAAATTTCCAGCGCATTGTCCGGTGCGCTTCTCATTGTTGTTGTCGTTGGTCGTTCCGTCAGTTTGCATCGTCACCAAATCCTTGAATGGTACTCACGCCGTCGCAATGCGCATCAGGCATGATTTCCTTTTGAAATTTATGGAGAAAAAAATGGCAAGACACAGCATTAAAATGATCGCCTTACTCACTGCGTTTGGTCTGGCATCTGCGGTAATGACCGTGCAGGCGGCAGAGCGGATTGCTTTTATTCCCAAACTGGTTGGCGTGGGCTTTTTTACCAGCGGCGGCAATGGCGCGCAGGAAGCGGGAAAAGCGCTGGGCATTGACGTAACTTACGATGGCCCTACAGAGCCCAGCGTCTCAGGCCAGGTTCAACTGGTGAATAACTTTGTCAATCAGGGGTATGACGCCATTATCGTTTCTGCCGTTTCGCCTGACGGCCTGTGCCCGGCGTTGAAGCGGGCAATGCAAAGAGGCGTGAAAATATTAACCTGGGATTCCGATACCAAGCCGGAGTGCCGTTCTTACTATATCAATCAAGGGACGCCAAAACAGCTCGGCAGCATGCTGGTAGAGATGGCCGCTCATCAGGTGGACAAAGAGAAAGCGAAAGTCGCTTTCTTCTATTCCAGCCCAACGGTGACCGACCAGAACCAGTGGGTAAAAGAAGCTAAAGCCAAAATTAGCCAGGAACATCCGGGGTGGGAGATAGTCACTACCCAGTTTGGCTATAACGATGCCACGAAATCGCTCCAGACGGCGGAAGGTATCATCAAAGCGTATCCCGATCTGGATGCCATCATCGCGCCTGACGCTAACGCTTTACCTGCTGCGGCACAGGCGGCGGAGAACCTTAAACGCAATAATCTCGCGATTGTTGGTTTTAGTACGCCGAATGTAATGCGCCCTTATGTTCAGCGCGGCACTGTTAAAGAGTTTGGCCTGTGGGATGTCGTCCAACAGGGAAAAATTTCCGTATATGTCGCCAACGCGTTGCTGAAAAATATGCCAATGAATGTCGGTGATTCACTGGATATTCCCGGCATCGGCAAAGTCACCGTTTCACCTAATAGTGAGCAGGGATATCACTATGAGGCAAAAGGTAACGGCATTGTGTTATTGCCGGAGCGTGTCATTTTCAACAAAGACAATATCGACAAATATGATTTCTGATAACTGTTATGTATCGACGGAGTAAAGAATGGCTGATTTAGATGATATTAAAGATGGCAAAGATTTTCACACCGATAAACCACAAACTAACACTTTGTTCGCATTAAAAGGCTGTGGCGCGCTGGATTGGGGAATGCAGTCCAGACTGGCGAGGATTTTTAATCCCAAGACCAGAAAAACGGTCATGCTGGCCTTTGACCATGGATACTTCCAGGGGCCGACAACCGGACTTGAGCGTATTGATATCAATATTGCGCCGCTCTTTGAATATGCTGATGTCTTAATGTGTACTCGCGGCATATTACGCAGTGTGGTACCTCCGGCAATTAATAAACCAGTCGTTTTACGCGCGTCCGGGGCAAATTCTATTCTCACTGAATTAAGCAATGAGGCGGTTGCGGTGGCGATGGATGACGCTGTGCGGTTGAATAGCTGTGCTGCTGCCGCACAGGTTTATATTGGTAGTGAGCATGAACATCAGTCGATTAAAAATATTATTCAACTGATTGATGCCGGGTTACGCGTCGGGATGCCAATAATGGCAGTGACCGGGGTGGGTAAAGATATGGCTCGCGACCAGCGTTATTTTTCACTGGCAACGCGTATCGCTGCGGAAATGGGGGCGCAAATTATCAAAACGTATTATGTCGATAAAGGTTTTGAGCGTATTGCGGCAGGTTGTCCGGTGCCGATTGTCATCGCCGGCGGTAAAAAACTGCCTGAACGTGAAGCATTGGAAATGTGCTATCAGGCGATTGACCAGGGGGCTTCTGGCGTAGATATGGGGCGTAATATATTCCAGTCAGAAGATCCGGTAGCCATGATTAAAGCGGTACATGCTGTCGTTCATCATAACGAAACAGCAGAGCGTGCTTATGAGCTGTTTTTGAGTGAGAAAGGTTAAATGAGATCGCTTCCCCATCTTTTACCGATGCGAGGAGATGGGGATGACTGTTATTTTATTTGGAATAATCAGGGGGTTAATGATGCACGTTACGCTGGTTGAAATTAACGTTCATGATGACAAGGTTGAACAATTTATCGATGTTTTTCGGCAGAATCATCTGGGCTCAATTAAAGAGCCGGGTAACTTGCGTTTTGATGTTCTGCAGGATCCGCAGGTGCCTACGCGATTTTATATTTATGAAGCCTACGTTGATGAACAGGCCGTCGCTTTTCACAAGACAACGCCACACTACAAAACTTGCGTGGAGCAGCTTGAACCGTTGATGACCGGTCCGCGGACAAAAAAAGTTTTTATGGGTTTGATGCCTTAAGGAGCGCTCATGAACAGCCAGTTTGCCGGATTAACGCGCGAAGCATGTGTGGCATTGTTAGCGTCATATCCGCTTAGTGTGGGTATTCTGGCAGGGCAGTGGATTGCGTTGCATCGCTATCTGCAACAGTTGGAAGCGCTAAACCAGCCGCTGTTGCATTTGGATTTGATGGATGGTCAATTTTGCCCGCAGTTTACCGTTGGGCCATGGGCAGTTGGGCAACTGCCGCAAACCTTTATCAAAGATGTTCATTTGATGGTAGCGGATCAATGGACGGCGGCGCAAGCCTGCGTGAAGGCGGGCGCACACTGCATCACGCTTCAGGCAGAAGGCGATATTCATCTGCATCATACGCTAAGCTGGCTTGGTCAGCAGACCGTGCCCGTTATCGGCGGTGAAATGCCGGTGATTCGGGGGATTAGTTTATGCCCGGCAACGCCTCTGGATGTCATTATCCCTATTCTGAGCGACGTTGAGGTTATTCAACTACTGGCAGTGAACCCTGGATACGGCAGTAAAATGCGCTCCAGTGATTTGCATGAGCGCGTGGCACAGCTTCTCTGTCTACTTGGTGATAAACGCGAAGGTAAAATTATCGTTATTGATGGGTCGTTAACGCAGGATCAGTTGCCTTCGCTGATTGCACAGGGCATCGATCGTGTTGTTTCTGGTAGTGCGTTATTTCGTGATGATCGGCTGGTTGAGAATACGCGGAGCTGGAGGGCGATGTTTAAGGTTGCCGGGGATACTACTTTCTTACCCTCCACAGCATAAATGCCGGATGGCGGCTTTACCTTATCAGGCCTACATAAGCACTCGGCTGGTAGGCCTGATAAGCGCAGCGCCATCAGACATTGATTGGCAATTAAGCCTGTTTAGCAGCTTCTGCTGCTTTCACGATCACGGCGAAGGCGTCAGCTTTCAGAGAAGCGCCGCCTACCAGTGCGCCGTCGATGTCCGGCTGCGCGAACAGTTCGGCTGCGTTGGAGGCATTAACAGAACCGCCGTACTGGATAATAACCTGTTCAGCGATTTTCGCGTCAGCTTTGGCAATGTGGTCACGGATGAATTTGTGCACTGCCTGCGCCTGCGCAGGCGTTGCAGATTTACCGGTACCGATCGCCCATACGGGTTCATAAGCGATAACCGCGCCTTCAAAGGCTGCCGCGCCCTGCGTTTTCAGTACCGCGTCGATTTGGCGTGCGCACACTTCTTCTGTTTTGCCCGCTTCGTTTTCCGCTTCGGTTTCACCGATGCACAGTACCGGCGTCAGACCTTGTTCTTTCAGTACGGCGAATTTTTTGGCGATCAGCTCGTCAGATTCTTTGTGATAAGTACGACGCTCGGAGTGGCCGATAATAATGTACTGCGCGCCGATATCCTTCAGCATTTCAGCCGAAGTTTCACCAGTGAATGCGCCAGACAGGTTCAGATCAACGTTCTGCGCGCCCAGCATAATGTGGCTACCGGCAGCAGCGCGTTTCGCCAGATCGATATACATTTCCGGCGGAGCGATTGCCACATCGCAGCCTGCTACGCCCGTCAGTTCTTTACGCAGGTTAGCCACCAGTTCGTTTACCATGTGGCGGCTGCCGTTCAGTTTCCAGTTACCCATCACTAAAGGATGTCGCATTTCATTTCTCCACGCTTAGTCAGCGAATTAAGGAAGATGGCCGCTCGTCAGAGCAGCATGGTCTGTGAAACAGTATAGAGATTCATCCCCGGAAAGGCTTTGCTTTTTGTCATCAATTCGCCCCTTCCAGATTTTCAGATAACGCCAGCTTAATCGGTTCAACCGCGAAGGTCAGCCCCTTTTCGCCGTTATCTGCGACAACATAACGTACCGCGCCTTCGGTCTCGGCGTAATAGTGTTTACCTTTACCGGCGATAAGCATCTTTTGCAGTTTTTTCTGGCTTTGCTCTTTTGTCAGCAACGGGGCGACAGTGCGAATAATGGCGGCCATATATTCCAGCGCTTTCGCTTTCGCCGCTTTCTGTTCCGGCCCCTGAATGGGCAGCCAGGTAATCTGCATACTTTTCACTTTGAGCGTACCGCGCTCCAGCGCCGTGGAGGCATACAGATTTTCGTTAATCTTACTGGCGGCGCGGGTCAGATTCGCCTTATCGCGGCTATTCTCAATGGCGCGAAATTCATTGAGCGGCAGATCGGGATTCTGGCGGTTAAAGTTCTCACGAAACTGGCTAATAGAAAGATCAAAGGTTGGCGAGCCCGCCAGCAGATAGGGCGCTGTCGTGGTCGATGAAGAGAGCTGCGCGTGCGCCGTTATGCTGGCGGTGAGAGCAGAAAACAACAGTAAAAACAGAGTACATCCTGGCTTCATCAATCTTACCTTTCGTTAGGACTGCTCACGATTAAAACGATAACTGTCGGGCTTGTCAAAAGGGTAAACTGTAGCGGAAGGCAAAATATAAGGAACTTACATGACCATACAGCAATGGTTATTCTCATTTAAAGGGCGTATCGGACGCCGTGATTTCTGGATTTGGATCGGCCTCTGGTTTGCCGGGATGCTGGCGCTATTTTCGCTGGCGGGGAAAAACCTGCTTGATATCCAAACGGCGGCATTTTGCCTGGTGTGCCTGCTGTGGCCGACCGCCGCCGTCATGGTCAAACGTCTGCATGACCGGGGACGCTCCGGCGCGTGGGCGTTGCTAATGATTCTGGCGTGGATGCTGCTGGCCGGAAACTGGGGGATGCTGCCGGGGATGTGGCAGTGGGTCGTCGGGCGATTTATTCCGACACTGATCCTGGTAATGATGCTTATCGATCTGGGCGCGTTTGTCGGTGTTCAGGGGGAAAATAAGTTTGGGAAAGCGACACAGGACGTGAAGTTTAAAGCAGAACCGTGAACGGGCGGTAAACCGTAATTTGCCCGGTGGCGCTGACGCTTACCGGGCCTACAGATTGGTGATGATTTGCAGGAGGCCGGATAAGCCCCAGCCGCTATTCGGTAAAACATCACCAGTAATGTTCAGCCGTCATCTGCCCCGGTCGGCGGCGCAGATGTTTAGTCATCTGTCGGGTCTCTTTCAGCAGTTGCTGCGTATCGCGCACCATCTGCGGGTTCCCGCACAGCATGACGTGGCTGGTCTCTTTATCCATCGGCAATCCTACGGCTTTTTCCAGCTCGCCGTTTTCAATGAGCGCTGGCATGCGTCCGGTGAGCGAGCCTGGCACGCTCTCCCGGCTGACCACCGTTTGGATGCGCAGCTTGCCTTCATAACGCTGTTGCAGTTCCAGCATTAGCGGCAGATAGCTTAAATCGGCGGCGAAGCGTGCGGCGTGGACCAAGACCAGATTTTTAAAGCGCGCGACATCCTGGCCATATTGCAGAATAGACAAATACGGGCCAATAGCGGTTCCGGTCGCCAGCATCCATAGCGTCTCGCAGTCAGGCACTTCATCCAGTACAAAGAAACCCGACGCGTCGCTGACCACTTGCACCTCATCGCCAGGTTTTAGCGCCGCCAGCCGCGGGCTGAGCTTTCCTTGCGGCACCGTCACCAGATAAAACTCTAAATTCGGATTGTCAGGCGCATTCACATAGGAATACGCGCGCTGAACGCGCTCGCCATCGATCTCCAGTCCGAGTTTGGTAAATTGGCCTGCAGTAAAAGGATTAATGGGGGCGTGAACGGTCAGGCTGAACAGTGCGTCAGTCCAGTTTTGCACCTTAGTGACTTTACCTGTTACCCAATCGGCCATGGTTTTCTCCTGTTCTGAATCGCTAACCTTATCTTCGTTCGTCAGGAGAAAGATTTCCAGCCCCGCGAGGCTGGAAGGCTCTAACTAACAAATGCGCTAGAGGATATGCGCCTGTACATCCGGATCTTTACGATCAAGATAGTGGATAGACTGAATGCGGCGGATGGTGCGTGATTTGCCGCGGATCAGCAGTGTTTCCGTCGTGGCAATATGGCCTTTCCGGCTAATTCCTTCCAGCAGATCGCCTTTCGTGATGCCGGTCGCGGAGAAAATAACGTTATCGCTACGCGCCATGTCGCCCAGGCATAACGCCTTGCCCGCTTCAATGCCCATTGCTTTGCAGCGCGCCAGTTCCTGTTCGCCAATGCGGCGGTTTTCTTCGCTGTCGCCTTTCACGTCATGGCGCGCCAGCAGACGCCCCTGCATATCGCCGTCCAGCGCGCGGATCACCGCTGCGGATACCACGCCTTCTGGTGCGCCGCCAATCCCGTACAGCACGTCGACTTCGCTATCCGGCATACAGGTTAGAATTGAGGCCGCGACGTCGCCGTCAGGAATGGCAAACACGCGTACGCCCAGTTTGGCCATCTCTGCGATGACCTCGTCATGACGCGGTTTTGCCAGAATGGTCACGGTCAGATCGCCAAGCGGTTTACCCAGCGCATCCGCGATGTTGTGCAAATTATCCGCCAGCGGCAGATTGAGATCGATCGCCCCTTTGGCGCCCGGACCGACAATCAGTTTTTCCATATACATATCGGGCGCATTCAGGAAACAGCCTTTATCGCCGACCGCCAGCACCGCCAGCGCGTTCGCCTGACCCATCGCCGTCATGCGCGTGCCCTCAATCGGATCGACGGCGATATCTACCGCATCGCCGTGGCCGGTACCGACTTTCTCGCCGATATAGAGCATCGGGGCTTCGTCGATTTCGCCTTCGCCAATCACGATGGTGCCGTCAATGTTGACCTGGTTGAGCATGATACGCATGGCGTTGACCGCCGCGCCGTCCGCGGTATTTTTATCGCCGCGTCCCAGCCATTTGTAGCCAGCCAGCGCCGCCGCTTCGGTCACACGGGAAAATTCGATGGCAAGTTCTCGTCTCATAACAAACTCGTAGCAAAAAGGAGTGGCGCGCAGTGTAGCACAGGGGAAGGAGGGAATAATTGATGTGTGTGCGGAGTTGCCCCCGCACAAAGATTTTGCCGGATGGCGACCTTACTTGTCGTGATCTTCCCACGCCATTGCGCGTTTAACCGCTTTCTTCCAGCCGCTATAACGGTAGTTACGCTCGGTGGTTTCAATGCCGGGGCGGAATTCTCGCTCAATGACGGCTTTTTCCTGCAGCTCGTCCAGGTTCTGCCAGTAACCGACGGCCAGACCAGCCAGATAGGCGGCGCCCAGCGCGGTCACTTCGCGCACTTCCGGGCGTTCCACCCGCGTGCCGAGAATATCTGACTGGAACTGCATCAGGAAGTTGTTGGCCACTGCGCCGCCGTCCACACGCAGAGCGTGCAGGCGGATACCGGAGTCGGCCTGCATCGCTTCCAGTACGTCGCGGGTCTGGTAAGCGATGGATTCGAGCGTCGCGCGGATAATGTGATTAGAGTTCACGCCGCGGGTCAGGCCAAAAATGGCGCCGCGGGCATACGGATCCCAGTACGGCGCGCCCAGACCGGTGAAGGCCGGAACCACGTAGACGCCGTTGGTATCTTTCACTTTCGTGGCGAAATATTCGGAGTCGAATGCGTCGCTGATGAGCTTCATTTCATCACGCAGCCATTGAATGGACGCTCCCGCCATAAACACCGCGCCTTCCAGCGCATAGTTGACTTCGCCGCTTGGGCCGCAGGCGATGGTGGTCAGCAGGCCGTTTTCCGATTTTACCGCTTTCTCGCCGGTGTTCATCAGCATAAAGCAGCCGGTGCCGTAGGTATTCTTTGCCATTCCTTCCTTTACGCACAGTTGGCCGAATAGCGCAGCCTGCTGATCCCCGGCAATCCCGGCGATAGGAATACGTGTACCGCCTTTACCGCCAATATTGGTCTGGCCGTAGACTTCGGAGGATTTACGTACCTGGGGCAGCATCGCGCGTGGGATATCCAGCACGTCCAGCATTTTATCGTCCCAGTCCAAATCATGGATGTTGAACAGCATGGTTCGTGAGGCGTTGGTGTAATCCGTAACGTGGACGCGGCCCTGCGTCATCTTCCAGATAAGCCAGGTATCCACCGTACCGAACAGCAGCTCGCCACGCTTCGCGCGTTCGCGCGAACCTTCCACATGGTCAAGGATCCATTTCACTTTAGTGCCAGAGAAGTACGGGTCGACGACCAGACCGGTATTGTCGCGGATGTAATCTTCCAGGCCGTCGCGTTTAAGCTGTTCGCAAATATCGGCGGTACGACGGCACTGCCAGACAATAGCGTTGTATATCGGTTTGCCGGTTTCACGTTCCCAGACGATCGCGGTTTCACGTTGGTTGGTGATACCGATAGCGGCAATCTGATCGGAACTGATATCGGCCTTAGCCAGCACTTCTACCAGCGTTGAGCTTTGGGACGCCCAAATTTCCATCGGGTCGTGTTCTACCCAGCCTGGCTTAGGATAAATTTGCTCAAATTCACGCTGTGATACGCTGACGATATTCGCGTCATGATCCATAACGACCGCGCGGGAGCTGGTGGTACCCTGGTCGAGCGCAACGATATATTTTTTTTCAGTCATAATTTTGTCCCGTAATCAGATTACAGCGAAGCATTTTGTTGTGTGGTCGCGGTGGAGTCCTTCTCTTCCACGACGCAGGTATCGCACGGCAAATGACGGCCAATAAATTTGCGATAAGCAAACGCGCCCAGAATGGCGCCGACGATGGGGCCAAACAGCGGCACCAGGAAGTAAGGAATGTCTCTACCGCCGGTAAACGCAATTTCACCCCAGCCGGCAAGCCCGGCGAACATTTTGGGGCCAAAGTCACGCGCCGGATTCATCGCAAACCCGGTCAACGGCCCCATAGAGGCACCGATAACGGCGATCAGTAAACCAATGAGCAGTGGCGCAAGCGGACCGCGAGGTACGCCGTTTCCGTCGTCGGTCAGCGCCAGAATCAGCCCCATCAGAATAGCGGTAATCACCATTTCAACCGCGAAGGCCTGCACAAAATTGATATGAGGATTCGGGTAAGTTGAGAAAATGCCTGCGAGATCGAGACTTTCAACGCTGCCACGGACGATATGGTGGGTTTGTTCGAAGTCCACAAAAAGATTGTAATAAAGCCCGTAAACTAACGCCGCTGCGCAAAAGGCGCCGGCAACTTGAGAAATAATAAAAGGAACAACTTTACGTTTGTCGAAACAGGCAAATAGCCAGAGTGCGATGGTCACTGCCGGGTTCAGGTGTGCGCCAGAAACACCTGCCGTCAGGTAGATAGCCATCGCTACTCCCAGACCCCAGATGACGCTGATTTCCCACTGTCCAAAAGTAGCTCCGGCAACTTTAAGCGCAGCGACACAACCCACACCGAAAAAAATCAACAACCCGGTACCGAGGAATTCAGCAATGCACTGGCCTTTTAAGGTTGATGTTTGACTCATAATCGGATCCTGAAGAGTATGTAATGATTATTGGTATGCGAGGAAGTCATGGACATCCACGATGCCCTGTAGGCACACTGTTAATTTATCGTTAACGAGCAAAAACGAGAAATATCGAAATCAAAATGTGTGTACTGCGTCAATAAAATGAGCGTTATCGCGCCATGAGGCGCATTTTGAGACAGCAGAAGAGAGTGAATTGAATCATTTCATTAACCAATATGTTAACACTTTTAAGTTATTGAATGAATGTTACCAGGAGATGGATGAAAATTGCTGCAAACCGCGATCTACGCGGTATGTCGCTGGACAGCGAGAGCGGGGCTTCATACAATCGACACTATATATTGTGCGCGTTTACGTGAAGCGTCGCCTTGCAATTCAGGAGAGGTAAGATCATGTCTTTAGAAGTGTTTGAGAAACTGGAAGCAAAAGTACAGCAGGCGATTGACACCATCACCCTGTTACAGATGGAAATTGAAGAGCTGAAAGAAAAGAACAACAGCCTGACGCAGGAAGTGCAGTCTGCACAGCATCAACGTGAAGAACTCGAGCGTGAAAATAATTCTCTGAAGGAACAGCAGAGCGGCTGGCAGGAACGTTTGCAGGCGCTGCTTGGTCGTATGGAAGAAGTCTAATCCTCGTCATATTTCACGTTATGGCGGCGTTGGCTGCGTGCGTTCACCCCAGTCACATAGTGGCCTATGCTCCTGGGGATTCACTTACTTGCCGCCTTGCCCTGACGCGAAATCTATAGAGGATTTAGAATGCGGATACCGGTGGGCCGGATAAGGCGTAAGCCGACATCCGGCAATCAGCGACAACGCATAAAAAAGGCGCCTTACGGCGCCTTTTTTGATCACTCGATATCAAGCGGGTCTTCGGAAAGGATAATCCCGGTGTTGTCGGCATAGAGATGATCGCCGGAGAAGAACGTCACGCCGCCGAAATTGACGCGCACATCGCTTTCCCCAATGCCTTCACCTGCGGCGCCAACCGGAATGGCGGCGATCGCCTGGATGCCGATGTCCAGCTCTTCCAGATCGTCCACCTGACGCACCGCGCCATAGATAACCAGCCCTTCCCATTCATTTTGCGTGGCCAGACGCGCCAGCTCCGCATCGACTAATGCACGGCGGACAGAACCGCCGCCATCGACCAGCAGAACCCGACCACGGCCATTTTGTTCGAGCAGATCGTACAGCAACCCGTTGTCCTCGAAACATTTTACCGTGATGATTTGTCCGCCAAACGACGACCGCCCTCCAAAATTAGAGAACAGCGGTTCCACGACGTTGACATCTTCCTGATAGATGTCACAAAGCTCGGAAGTATCGTATTTCATAGGCTTAACGTTCAGTTGCTGCGAGAATTTTTAGTATATCGCGCTAAGTATACTGTTGGCAAAATCATCAATTGTTAATTGATATTTGTCAGTTAAACGGCCCACTGACTTAAGAGTATCCCAATCACAAATAACAGGTTGGTTAACAACGCGCCTTTAACGGTACGTTCAAGCATCGGGCGCATTGCCGCAGGCTCCCTTTCGCGCATTACGTAGCGCGCTTGTTTAATGAGCAAGGGCGCGGCCAGAATAAACAACCATCCCCACGGACTGTGTAGCGAGAGCAGATTAAACAGCGCCAGACAGAGCAGCGCGCCTAGCAACAGGCAGGCGTGATAACGACGCGCGTTGACATCGCCCAGTCGTACCACAAGGGTGTTTTTGCCGTTCTCTCTGTCGCTATTAATATCGCGCAGGTTATTAATATTCAGCACCGCCGTCGCCAGTAAACCGCAGGCGGTGGCCGGGAGAATTAGCGCCGGAATCAGCGTATGCGCCTGGAGATACCAGCTCCCCATGACACTTAGCCAGCCAAAGAATACCAGAACAGAGATATCACCCAGCCCGATATAGCCGTAGGGCCGATTACCCACGGTGTAGGTGATGGCGGCGATAATCGACAGCCCGCCCAAAATCAGGAAGCCGACAAAATCGGTTAACGTATGGCACGCGACCGCCACCAGCGCCAGTCCGGAGATACAGATCAGCATGACGGTAATGATTAACGCCCGCTTCATCTCCTGCCGGGTGATGACGCCTTTTTGCATCCCCCGCAGCGGCCCGATGCGATCCGGTTTATCACTGCCTTTGACAGCGTCGCCGTAATCATTGGCGAGGTTGGATAAAATTTGCAGCAGCCCGGCGGTGATAAGGGCCAGCAGTGCGACCAGAGGATCGAAATAGCCTTGCCACCATGCCAGGGCCGTACCGACGATAATCGCTGCGAAGGCGAGGGGTAAGGTTTTGGGTCGTAAGCTTTCCAGCCAGGCCTGGGTGCGGCTAATTTGTTGTTGTTCAGTCATATTTAGCGCCAATAAAAATGGGGCTTTTCAGCCCCATCAACAGTGATGAAAATGCATTGGACGCGATTATAAGATAAAACGGCTTAGATCTTCATCTGCGACCAGCGCATCCAGATGTTTGCTCACATATTCCGCATCAATTGTGATGTTTTGGCCGTGCAGATCGCTGGCGTTATAGGAAATCTCTTCCATCAGACGCTCCAGTACGGTATGCAGACGGCGCGCGCCGATGTTTTCGGTGGTTTCGTTAACCTGCCAGGCGGCTTCGGCAATACGTTTAATACCGGAATCGGTGAACTCGATATTGACGCCTTCAGTTGCCATCAGCGCTTTATACTGCACGGTGACGGAGGCGTTTGGCTCGGTCAAAATGCGTTCGAAATCGCTGGTGGTCAGCGCCTGAAGTTCAACGCGAATCGGCAGACGGCCCTGCAGTTCCGGGATCAGATCAGACGGCTTCGCCACCTGGAACGCGCCAGAGGCGATAAACAGAATATGATCCGTTTTGACCATCCCGTGTTTGGTCGAAACCGTGCAGCCTTCTACCAGCGGCAGTAAGTCGCGCTGTACGCCTTCGCGTGAAACATCCGGGCCGGAGGTTTCGCCACGCTTACAAATTTTGTCAATTTCATCGATAAACACGATGCCGTGCTGTTCAACCGCGTCGATAGCGTCCTGTTTCAGCTCTTCCGGGTTGACCAGCTTAGCAGCCTCTTCTTCAACCAACAGTTTCATCGCGTCTTTAATTTTCAGCTTACGCGGTTTCTGTTTCTGACCGCCCAGGTTCTGGAACATAGACTGCAACTGGCTGGTCATCTCTTCCATGCCCGGAGGCGCCATAATCTCTACGCCCATCGGCGCGGCGGCGAGGTTAATCTCGATCTCTTTATCGTCGAGCTGGCCTTCGCGCAGTTTTTTGCGGAACGTTTGACGGGCGGCAGAAGGCTCCTGCTGCTGTTCGGCCTGGCCCCAGTTATTTTTTGCGGGTGGGATCAGTACGTCGAGAATACGTTCTTCCGCCAACTCTTCCGCACGATAGCGGTTTTTCTCGATAGCCTGTACGCGAACCATTTTCACCGCGGCATCGGTCAGATCGCGGATGATAGAGTCCACTTCTTTCCCGACATAGCCCACTTCGGTGAATTTGGTGGCTTCGACTTTAATGAACGGCGCGTTGGCGAGTTTTGCCAGACGACGGGCGATTTCGGTTTTACCGACGCCGGTCGGGCCAATCATCAGAATATTTTTCGGCGTTACTTCGTGGCGCAGCTCTTCATCAAGCTGCATACGACGCCAGCGGTTACGCAATGCAATCGCCACGGAACGCTTTGCGTTATCCTGGCCGATAATGTGTTTGTTCAGTTCGCTGACAATTTCGCGTGGGGTCATTTCAGACATGAGAGGTCCTTACGCTTTGGCGGTCAATTCTTCAATGGTGTGGAAATGGTTGGTGTAAATGCAGATATCGCCTGCAATATCCAACGCCTTTTCAGCAATTTCGCGCGCGCCGAGCTCGGTATTTTCCAACAGAGCGCGAGCGGCAGCCTGGGCATAAGGACCGCCGGAGCCGATAGCAATTAAATCGTTTTCAGGTTGCACGACATCGCCGTTACCCGTGATGATGAGCGAGGCGGTTTCATCCGCGACGGCCAGCAACGCTTCCAGTTTGCGTAGCATACGGTCGGTACGCCAGTCTTTCGCCAGTTCAACGGCGGCTTTGACCAGGTGCCCCTGATGCATTTCCAGTTTACGTTCAAACAGCTCGAACAGCGTGAATGCATCCGCAGTACCGCCCGCAAAGCCCGCAATGACCTTGTCGTTGTAGAGGCGGCGGACTTTCTTCACGTTGCCTTTCATTACTGTGTTACCCAGTGTGGCCTGACCATCACCGGCGATTACCACGTGGCCGTTACGGCGTACGCTTACTATTGTTGTCACGAGCAGACCCCTTGGTTACTAATGCTGAATTGCGGCCCCGTACGGCGTACGGGGCATAATGCAAGTATAGATGGGGGAGATTTTGAGGGTTTCAACCCCCGGTGGCGAGTCGAATGCAGTTTGTATGGCCCGCCATCTTCAGACGGTTAATGGTGCTGTCGGCATTTTCTTTACCTTTCACCGGCCCGATAACCACGCGATTCCAGCCGTTATTGGTGGTAATTTTGGAGTCAAAGCCTTCAAACGCCAGCTGAGCGCGGACGCTTTCTGCCTGCTCGGCGCCTTTGAATGAACCACATTGCACCATCCAGCGACGTTCATCTTTTTTCTCTGCTGTCGCCTTCGGCGCTTCAGGCGCGCGCGTAATGGGCGCGGCTTTTGGCGCTGCCGCGCTGGTATGCGCCGGCGTTTGCAGCAAATCCTGATAAGGTTGCTGCGAGGCCGTCTGCTTCGGCGGCTGACTTTGGCGCGCGGGTTGCGCCGGGGCGGACTGTACCGTGCGGGTTTGCGGCTGCTCGTTTACCCGCGGCTGCGTACGTGGTTGCTGAACAGGCTGCGTTTGAGCCCACTGCTGCTGCTGCGCCTGACGCTGGCGCTGTAGCGTTTGCTGGCGTTGTTCTGGCGTCTGCTCGTTCCACGGCACTTCGTTAAGTTGCGTTGGCTGCTGACGCATATCCGCCTGCATCTGCTCCAGGAGTTGACGCTGTTCGCTGGTGAGCTGATTCGGATTCATGACTTCGCCGCCGGCGGACGGTTCCGTTGGCGTACGCACGCCCGGCTGGCGACTTTCCAGCTCTTTGATGTAACGCCAGCGCTCTTCCGGTTTTGGCGGAAGCCCATTGCCGGTGACTTTCTGGTTTTGTAGCGTTTCGGACTCTTCTTTCTTATGGTGAGTAATGAAGTACAGACCGCCGATAAAGGTCACAAGGACGGCTGCCGCAATCGCGACCATTGCCGGCGAGACGGCAGGCATGTTGCTTTGCTTCTTCCGTGAGTTCCGTGAGGTGCTCTTTTTGCGCCGCGAAGGAGCCGGTTGGCCGCGACGTACATAATCTCGTTGTGCCACTATCGTTTCGCTGTATTTATTCGTTCGTCAGCCCGTCATGTTACTGAAGCGGCGGGCCTTTGACCAGACAGGTGAGTCTTAAAGCTATTTACTTTAGGGTAAAGCGCGCGTAGAACCGCGAATAATCAGCTCGCAATCCATTAAACGCGAGCCGCTGCTCACATTTTGCCCCTGCATCTGATCGAGCAACAGCAGCATCGCCTCGCGACCAATGTCAAAACGCGGCTGCGCCACGGTTGTCAACGGAGGGTCGCAAAACTCGGCCAGCGCGATATTGTCAAAGCCGATAATCGACAGATCGTCAGGCACTTTCAGACCCTGGCGCTTGGCCCAGGAGAGGGCGCCCAGCGCCATTACGTCGCTATGACAAAAGACGGCGGTAGGCGGCAACGGTTGCTCAAGCAACTGCTTTAATGCGTTTGCCCCGGCTTCAAAGGTAAAGTCGCCACGGGCGATGTAATGCGGATCGACCACAATGCCACTGCGTCTTAATGCCTGTACGTAACCTTGTAAGCGATAGTGACAGAGCGGCATATCTTCCGGCCCCGCAATACAACCAATCCGCTTGTGGCCCAAATCCAACAGGTAGTTCATGGCATTGAACGCGGCGGTCAGGTTATCGATATGTACCGTCGGCAGTTCAAGCTCCGGCGCAAACTCATTCGACATCACCATCGGAGGCAAATTGCGCTGCTCCTCAACGCTAGCGTCAAAGGGCAGTCGGGAACTGAGAAGTACCATGCCGTCGATCTGTTTGGTGATGATGAGATTAAGAAAGGTTTTTTCTTTCTGGTTTTGATGGGCGCAATCGCCAATCAGTACCAGATACCCCTGTTCTGCCGCGGTCACTTCGATACCGCGGATAATTTCACTGAAGAAGGGATCGCAAATATCCGGGACAATCACCAAAATCGTACGGGATTCATTGCGTTTTACATTTCGCCCCATCGACTGCGGGAAATAACCCACTTCAAGCGCGGCCTGTTCAACCCGGCTACGGGTCGACTGGGAGACTTTATCGGGGTTCATTAACGCGCGGGATACGGTTGCCGTAGAGACTTTCGCCTTCAACGCAACATCCTTCATCGTAGCGGCAGTAACCTGCTTGTTCGATTTCACTCTTTCTCCTCGCCTGGGAACTGCTGGCGCAGATCTATCCCTGGTAACACTCATCGAAAACATTTTTATCAGATAGTGCGTGGAAGCGGTTACAGAATTTTCATAAAAAGTGTGATGGATCTTTAATTTTACGATCCGCCTCGCATCGTGAGGACTATCCTTCAATCGGATCGACGTCCAGAACCCATTTAACTTTCCGCGCTTCCGGGAGCGTATTGATCAACGCCAGCGTGCCGCTGATGATGTGTTGCAGGCGAATCCGTGAAGGATGCTGAAGTAAAATTTGCCAGCGATAGCGGCCGCCGCGTTTTGGCGCGAGGGCCGGAACCGGACCTAAGATCCACAGCTTATCGTCTGATAGCGGGCTGGCCTGAATCAGATTACGCAACTGCTGGAGAAAGACGGGCGCCTGCTGATTGTTGTGATCCTCTGCGCGAATAATGACGTGGCTGGTCCATGGCGGAAGCTGGAGCGTTTGCCGTTCCGCCAGCGCCTGCTCCGCAAACGCATCATAGCCTTTATACAGTAACGTTTGCAGCAGGGGATGTTCAGGATGGTGCGTTTGGAGCACCACTTCGCCCTGTTTGCCCGCGCGCCCGGCGCGGCCGGAAACCTGAGTGTAGAGCTGGGCGAAGCGTTCCGCCGAACGAAAATCTGCGGAAAAAAGCGCGCCATCGACGTCCAGCAACGCCACCAGCGTGACGTCCGGAAAGTGGTGGCCTTTCGCCAGCATTTGTGTGCCTATCAGAATGCGCGCTCCGCCGCGGTGAACTTCCGCCAGATGCTGCTCCAGCGCGCCTTTACGACTGGTGGTATCACGGTCGATTCGTGAGATCGGCACGCCGGGGAAGAAGGGCGCCAGCACCTGTTCCAGCTGTTCGGTCCCTAACCCAACCGGTAGCATATGTGTGGAGCCGCAGGAGGGGCACTGACGCGGTACCGGACGCTGGCTGTCGCAGTGATGACAGCGTAAATGATGCTGCGCCTGGTGCAGCGTGTAGTAGTGATCGCAACGCGGGCACTCCGCAATCCAGCCGCAGTCGTGGCAAAGCAGCGCGGGCGCGAATCCCCGGCGGTTAAGAAATAAAATTACCTGATTGTCGGCCTGGAGATGTTGGCGCATACGGGCGATAAGGGCGGGCGCCAGTCCCGCCTGAAGACGCTGGCCTTTTAAATCCAGCACATGCTGCAGGGCTGGGCGGGCGTTGCCTGCGCGCCGCGTCAGACGCAGCATCCGGTATTTTTTCTGCCGCACGTTGCATAGCGTTTCCAGGGCTGGGGTGGCGGAGCCGAGAATAATCGGGATCTGCTCGCTATGGGCGCGATACACTGCCAAATCGCGGGCATGGTAGCGCCACCCTTCCTGCTGTTTATAAGAGCTGTCGTGCTCTTCGTCGATGACAATTACGCCAAGATTTTTAAACGGCGTAAACAGCGAGGAGCGCGTGCCGATGACAATCGCCGCTTCGCCGTTTTTCGCTTTCAGCCATGCCGAAAGACGCTCGCTGTCGTTTAGCCCGGAATGCAGCACTTCCACCGGCGCGTTAAAACGTTCGCGAAAACGGGCGATCGTTTGCGGCGTCAGGCCGATTTCCGGCACCATCACCAGCGCCTGTTTGCCCTGGGCGAGGACGTTTTCCAGCACACTCAGATACACTTCGGTCTTGCCGGAACCGGTTACGCCTGCCAGCAACCAGGCGGAGAAACCGTCCGACGCGCTGTGAATTGCGCCGACCGCTGTCGCCTGTTCGGTATTCAGCCGCAGGCGCTCTCCTGCGACGGCATAACGCTCCCGCCAGTCGGTAAACGCGGGCGTTTCACTGGCAAGCTCACAAAGCCCCTTACGCCGCAGCGTTTGCAGCGTGGCGTCAGTAAAATCAAGCTCGGCTACCTGATAGCGCCAGATCTTTCCTTGCCGCAGCGCCGCCAGCGCCTGTTGTTGTTTGGCGGAGCGTTTCAGGCTGTTGATGTCGACGGCTTGCCCCTCTTCGGTGGCGAACCAATACCATAGGGGCGCGTTGCTGGCTGGTTTTCCCTGACGCAGTAAAACCGGCAGAGCGTGAAACAGAACGTCGCCGAGGGGATGGTGGTAGTAATCCGCCGCCCAGAGGAGTAAGCGCCAGATGGAGGGAGAAAAGATTGGCTCGTTATCCAGGATTTCAATGACCGATTTTAATTCATCGAGCGGCAATTCGCTGTGGTCGCTAACCGAGACGACAATGCCCACGCGCTCTTGCTGCTTGCCGAACGGCACGCGCACGCGGCACCCGGCTTTGGCGACCCCGACTTCCGGCAGCAGGTAATCAAAGGTTCGGGGAAGCGGAACGGGCAAGGCAACGTGCGCGACGGACATAGCATCTTCCTGACTTGAAATTTCGTCGGGTAGTATACACATTACGATAAGGGAGCGCGGATCAGTTTGCATACGGTGGTCAAATTCTGTATGATTCGCCGCCTTTGGTGCGTGTTGTGAGCATCAAACCCTTTACTATTAACTTCGCGTGGTGTCTGGCGTTAGGGCTGGAAGAGCGACGCGGCCTTACACTGAGGTTCCCCATGAAAAAAGGTATTCACCCGAATTACGTAGAAATTACTGCAACCTGTTCTTGCGGTAATGTTATCAAAACCCACTCTACCGTGGGTCACGACCTGAACCTGGACGTGTGCGGCAAATGCCACCCGTTCTTCACTGGTAAGCAGCGTGTTGTTGATACCGGTGGTCGTGTTGAGCGCTTCAACAAGCGCTTCAGCATCCCTGGCAGCAAATAAGTTACCGCCAGAAAAAAAGCGCCGCAGGGCGCTTTTTTTGTTTTCTAGGGATAACAGTATTTGTTCAGACACATTCTGTGATCCGTAATCGCTTTCATTACGCTTCCTGCCGTGAGTTTTAACGCAGGATTTATAGTCAGTCCCGCGCTTTCCAGCCCCTTCGCTGTCCATTTATTGCAGGTATTGAGTATGCCGTAGCGGCCATTCGCGGCGTAAAACTGGCTATCGCCGTAAATTCCTTGTTTTAACGGAATCAGATTACCCTCTTCGTCACGCGCAAAGCTGCGGCCCAGATAACGCATCAGACTGTTACGCTGGTTTGTGTGCAGGAGCAGTGATTTTATCTCGCTACCGGCGAAATAGCGTTCTGGTTTACCGGAAAAGGCGACGATGTGCATAACCGCACCGGATGACCAGAACATGGCCTGGAGCGTAAGCGCGGTGGTTATTTCTTGTGACTGATAAAAGCCCTTATCGCCCCAGCCGATTTCATACCACTGCGTCTCCTGAGCGAACCGTTTTTTAAGCTGTGGCAGAACGGTATTAACATCATGGGCCGGCGCAATAATTCCCGTGTGCCAGCCATGACTGACGATATAGATTTCTGTCGGGGAGGGCTGTCCGCCTGTCGTAGGTTTTACGGCTTGTGGAAAGGTTGTGCAGCCATATAGCAATAAACTTAACCAGGCGATAAAGAGATTTTTCATGACATATCACCAGCAAAGGCGCGGTATGTTGTGGCGTTTGTCTAATGACGCTGCGTTTATCGGGTCGGTGCCGGATTGGTAATCCATTGATATTTTTGCATTCCTCTTCGAGGGCAATAAGGCGAATGTCATAACTACAATACGTTTTAACCATTCAGGCGGAAGTTGGCTTCCGCCTGTTTTACTTTTACTATCTCGCTTTATTTTTTAAACATCTGCTCTGGATCGATAATCAGCGCCCGATAACCCAGCATACCGGCACGGTTACTGTGTACTTTTAGCTCCAGCATCACATCCTGAGTGCCGTCTTTGACTTCATCCAGAACGGAAACGATCGGTTTTGTACCGCTCATTCCCGCTGTAGCCGAGTACATGAACATCGTTTTGGTTTCCGGGCGATATTCCGTGACGGAAGTAATGGCGCTGTACCAGTCAAAACCGCGCTCTTTACCATATTCCCACATTTGGGAAACCGTCATATTTTTTTCGTCAATTTGATATTCCACGCCGCGGGAATATTTCATTGATGGCATGGCCGGTTGTTCCATGCCGCGCGCATCGCCGTTATCAAAGGCGGTCACGACGATTTTACCTCCGGTGCTTTTGGATGGCACTAACCAACCGGTATGTTGTGTCCATGTCCAGTCAAATCCACCGTCGCAGTGGTGCGCTTCGCAGGTTAGCGGTTTACCATTGCTGTCTACGGGTTTCAGCACTTTTTTCGCCAGTTCGCCTTTCCAGCCGGATGGATCGGAAAGTATCCATTTCACTTTTTTATCGCGGCCAATTTTGATGATGGCAGACTGGTGGCGCGAGCTAATGATAATGCTGTCGTCGCGAGGATCGTAGCTGACGGAGTTAACATGCGCCCAGTTGCGGCCCGGGCCGGAACCCGCGATATCGCCGAAGGGTTGTTTTGCAAGCTGCTCTTTGGTCATGACCTGACCGGAATGTTCGGCATCGACGCTCAAACATACCGCTCCCTGATCCATCGCCAGAATAACGTCGTCACGATAGGGGTCGAGGATTTTTGGCAGATCCCAGTAATCGACGGTATCGCCGTTCTGGTCAACTTCAAGAATATGATCACGCACCGTATTGATGGTGTATTTACCATTTAATGGATAATTTTCTTTTGCGACACGCAGCAGGTAGGTGCCTTTCGGCGTTTCGGTAATGGCGTGCGAAAAATCAATAAATCCTTTTGGCAGTCGTTTATCGGAAATAACGCGGCCTAAGAAATCATATTTAAAGTAACGTTGACCCTGGCCAAAAATAAGATTGCCATCGTTAACCTGATGGAAGCTCATCATGGAACCAAAGCGCGTTATATCATCCTGGTTACGGAATTTATCAATATTCATATAGCCGCGAACATCGCCATTCGTATCGCTAATCCAGTTGATACCGGTATAATCCCAGTTCGCCGCGCCGCCTGCGACATGCATAATGTGGCCGGCTCTTGGCATCCCTGTTATATGGTTAAAAAGATATAAGCGATTTTTAAGCGAGCTATCGACTTTAACCGGTTCTACTGTAGGAAGAACGGCAGTTTGCCCGGTAGTAGAGGGTAATGATACCGGTGCGGCGTAAATGGACCACGTATAAGTTTGTTTTTTACCTTCTTCAGTCCAGTCAACTTTAACCTTATTGACATAATCTGGATACAAGCCAAATACAGGTATGCCGTCATGGGTATTTATAGCCTGCGGGCCGACATCATAACTGATCGGGATACCTTTTTCCCCTTTCCCTAAAACGGTAACCTTCACGTCCTGTACATTATGATTGGCTTTATTAATGATTGCTGTTAATGGGAAAACGCCGCCGTAGGGAGCGACATCGACCATACCTAATGGCCCTTCATGTACTGGAATGACATCTGCTGATGCGACCATTGGCCTGTTTGGGTCTAAAACGCCTGAGGCCAAAACGCTGCCGCTCAAACACAGGCAGCATAATACAGGTAAGACTTTCCTTGTAAATAACATATTTATTTCCCCATTCGATATTATCGATAAAATGAATGTATATTAACCTTCTTATTTATCGGAGATGAAAAAACATTTAAAAAAGTAAAACAATCCGCGGAGGGGAATAATGATGTTTGTCACAAATATGAGGTGTCCATGGTCTTTTTAACAATACTCATCGTTATACTATTTGTTCAGTAAATATATGGCGGTGTATTATTATTCATGTACGCTTTGCTACGTGAAAATTTAAATAAAGATTGGAAGTTTAAATATAATAAAATTATATCGGTTATGACATGTCGGGAATTTTTTTCAGGAAAATAAAGAAGAGAAACTTATCATGTCTGACAAATTTATCCATCGAGGGCTATTCGGGAAGATGAACGTTTAGAAAAATGTCGGAGATAGCCGTGTACAGGGGGAATCGTTAAAAAAGCGCGGCCAGAGGCGTTCTGACCGCATGCTTTGCTATCAGTATTCCCACGTTTCCGGGTCAATCCCCATCTCACGCATGATCTCTTTTGCCGCTTCCGGGATTTCATCGCTGCGCTCTTTTCGCAGATCGGCATCATCCGGCAAGGGTTGCCCGGTAAAGGCGTGCAGAAATGCTTCACACAACAGCTCGCTGTTGGTGGCGTGGCGCAGGTTGTTCACCTGACGACGCGTACGTTCATCGGTGAGGATTTTTAACACCTTCAGAGGAATGGAAACCGTAATTTTTTTGACTTGCTCACTCTTCTTACCGTGCTCAGCGTATGGGCTGATATATTCGCCGCTCCATTCAGCCATGAGATACTTAATCCTCTTCGTCATTAATATTGAGGTCTGAACCTGAGCCCGGACCATAATCGCGCGTAGTTTACCGTAGTGGCGCGGCCCTGACACGAAGTTAGCGGTCGCAGATGTGCGCTAATGCATATAATTTTAACGGCTATTTGCGGTTTGCTCAATCTATACGCAAAGAAGTTTAGATGTCCAGATGTATTGACGTCTATTGTGGTAGTGGTTAATCTGTGGTCTGACTTTCACCGACTCAGCCAGGAATATCTTCATATGACGCGTAAACAGGCCACTATCGCAGTGCGTAGCGGATTAAACGACGACGAGCAATACGGCTGCGTTGTGCCGCCAATCCATCTCTCCAGCACCTATAACTTTACCGGTTTCAATGAGCCGCGCGCGCATGATTATTCCCGCCGCGGTAATCCCACGCGTGATGTTGTTCAGCGCGCATTAGCGGAACTGGAAGGCGGCGCGGGCGCGGTATTGACGAATACCGGCATGTCGGCGATTCATCTGGTCACCACCGTTTTCCTCAAGCCGGGCGATCTGCTGGTCGCGCCGCATGATTGCTATGGCGGCAGTTATCGTCTGTTTGACAGTCTGGCGACACGCGGCTGTTATCGTGTGCGGTTTGTCGATCAGGGTGATGAACGCGCCTTACAGGCGGCGCTGGAAGAAAAACCGAAGCTGGTACTGGTAGAAAGTCCAAGTAATCCATTGTTACGCGTGGTGGATATTGCGAAAATCTGTCGGCTGGCGCGCGAGGCGGGCGCAGTGAGCGTCGTTGATAACACGTTTTTAAGCCCGGCGCTGCAAAATCCGCTGGCGTTGGGTGCCGATCTGGTGTTGCATTCATGCACGAAATATCTCAATGGTCATTCGGATGTTGTGGCCGGCGTGGTGATTGCTAAAGATCCGGAAATGGTCACTGAACTGGCGTGGTGGGCGAATAATATTGGCGTGACCGGCGGGGCGTTTGATAGCTATCTGCTGCTGCGCGGTTTGCGAACTCTGGTGCCGCGTATGGAGCTGGCGCAGCGCAACGCGCAGGCGATTGTGAAATATCTGCAAACCCAGCCGTTGGTGAAAAAACTGTATCACCCGTCGCTGCCGGAAAATCAGGGGCATGAAATTGCCGCGCGCCAGCAAAAAGGCTTTGGCGCAATGTTGAGTTTTGAACTGGATGGGGATGAGGAGACGCTGCGTCGTTTTCTGGGCGGGCTGTCGCTGTTTACGCTGGCGGAATCTTTAGGGGGAGTGGAAAGTTTGATCTCTCACGCCGCCACCATGACGCATGCCGGTATGTCGCCGCAGGCGCGTGCCGCCGCCGGGATCTCCGAAACGCTACTGCGTATCTCCACCGGTATTGAAGATGGCGAAGATTTAATTGCCGACCTGGAAAATGGCTTCCGGGCTGCAAACAAGGGGTAAACATGAGTGTGATTGCGCAGGCAGGGGCGAAAGGTCGTCAACTGCATAAATTTGGCGGCAGTAGTCTGGCGGATGTGAAGTGTTACCTGCGTGTCGCAGGCATTATGGCGGAGTATTCGCAGCCTGACGATATGATGGTAGTGTCCGCCGCAGGCAGTACCACCAACCAGTTGATTAGCTGGCTCAAGTTAAGCCAGACCGATCGCCTTTCTGCGCATCAGGTATTACAGACGTTACGCCGCTACCAGTGCGATCTGATTAGCGGGCTGCTTCCCGCCGACGCGGCAGATGACTTAACCAGCGCTTTTATCAGCGATCTGGAACGTCTTGCCGCCTTGCTCGACGGCGGCGTAACGGATGCCGTCTATGCTGAGATCGTCGGACACGGCGAAATTTGGTCGGCGAGATTGATGTCCGCCGTCCTGAATCAGCAGGGTCTGGATGCCGCCTGGCTGGACGCGCGCGCATTTTTACGCGCCGAACGCGCCGCACAGCCGCAGGTTGATGAAGGGCTATCTTATCCTTTATTGCAACAGCTACTGGCGCAGCATCCTGGCAAACGTCTGGTCGTGACCGGCTTTATCAGCCGCAATCACGACGGCGAAACGGTCCTGTTAGGCCGGAACGGTTCCGACTATTCCGCCACGCAAATCGGCGCGCTGGCGGGCGTTTCCCGCGTGACCATCTGGAGCGATGTCGCGGGCGTTTATAGCGCCGACCCGCGTAAAGTGAAAGATGCCTGCCTGCTGCCGTTGCTGCGTCTGGACGAAGCCAGCGAGCTGGCGCGTCTGGCGGCGCCTGTTCTGCACGCCCGCACGCTACAGCCAGTGTCCGGCAGCGATATCGATTTGCAGTTGCGCTGTAGCTACACGCCGGATCAAGGGTCAACCCGAATTGAACGAGTGCTGGCTTCCGGGACGGGCGCGCGTATCGTGACCAGTCACGATGATATCTGTCTGATTGAGTTTCAGGTGCCCGCCAGCCAGGATTTCAGGCTGGCGCATAAAGAGCTCGACCACATTTTAAAACGGGCGCAGGCGCGTCCGCTGGCGGTGGGCGTGCATCGCGATCGCCAGCTATTGCAGTTCTGCTATACCGCCGAGGTAGCGGATAGCGTACTGAAACTCCTCGACGATGTCGGGCTGCCGGGCGAATTGCGCCTGCGGCAGGGGCTGGCGCTGGTGGCGATGGTCGGTGCGGGCGTCACTCGCAATCCGCTACACTGCCATCGCTTCTGGCAGCAGTTGAAAGGTCAGCCAGTGGAGTTTACCTGGCAGTCGGAGGAGGGCATCAGTCTGGTGGCGGTGCTGCGTACCGGCCCGACTGAGAGCCTGATTCAGGGGCTGCACCAGTCTGTTTTCCGCGCCGAAAAACGCATTGGCCTGATGCTGTTCGGTAAGGGGAACATCGGCTCCCGTTGGCTGGAACTGTTTGCCCGTGAACAAAGCACGCTTTCCGCGCGTACTGGTTTTGAATTTGTGCTGGCGGGCGTGGTGGATAGCCGCCGTAGCCTGTTGAATTATGAAGGGCTGGACGCCAGCCGCGCGCTGGCATTCTTTGATGATGAAGCCGTTGAGCAGGACGAAGAGTCGCTATTCCTGTGGATGCGTGCGCATCCGTATGATGATTTAGTGGTGCTGGATGTGACAGCAAGCGAGCAACTGGCCGATCAGTATCTGGATTTCGCCAGCCACGGTTTTCATGTGATTAGCGCCAATAAACTGGCGGGCGCAAGCGCCAGCGATAAGTATCGCCAGATTCATGACGCGTTTGAAAAAACCGGGCGTTACTGGCTGTATAACGCCACCGTGGGCGCGGGGTTGCCGATCAACCACACGGTGCGGGATCTGATTGACAGCGGCGATACGATTCTCTCGATCAGCGGGATCTTCTCCGGGACGCTATCCTGGCTGTTCCTGCAATTTGACGGTACGGTGCCGTTTACCGATCTGGTGGATCAGGCCTGGCAGCAGGGGCTGACCGAACCCGATCCGCGCGTCGATCTTTCCGGAAAAGATGTCATGCGTAAGCTGGTGATTCTGGCGCGCGAGGCGGGATACGACATCGAGCCGGATCAGGTGCGTGTAGAATCGTTGGTGCCGGCGCATTGTGAAGAAGGGTCTATCGATCACTTTTTCGAAAACGGCGACGCGCTGAATGAACAGATGGTGCAGCGTCTGGAGGCAGCCCGCGAACTGGGGCTGGTGTTGCGTTACGTGGCGCGTTTCGACGCCAATGGCAAAGCGCGCGTCGGCGTTGAAGCGGTGCGTCCGGAACATCCGCTGGCGGCGCTGCTGCCGTGCGATAATGTCTTTGCTATTGAAAGCCGCTGGTATCGCGATAACCCGCTGGTGATCCGTGGGCCGGGCGCGGGTCGCGATGTGACCGCCGGGGCGATTCAGTCGGATATCAACCGCCTGGCGCAGTTGCTGTAATAAAGGCAAGTTCGTGAACGAAGCGCCGGGTTGCGCTTCGCTCCCTCATCAATACGTTATGCAGTCATTCTGTAGATACTGATATACGAAGCGCTATCCGATTGCTGACGAAACATTATGGCGTGATGCTTTTTACATTCTCAACCCGGACATCCATCCGGGGGTAAGGAATATTGATGCCGTTTTCATCCATTGCTTCCTTGATATTTTCCAGAAGATCGTAGTAAGTACTCCAGTACTGAGCGTTGGGCACCCATACGCGAACATAGAAATTCAGGCTAGAGGGCGCAAGTTCGCCCAGGCGGACCGTAATATCGCGGGTTTTATCAATGCGATGATCTTGTTCAATAATACGATGTATCACGCTTTTTACGTCAGCAATACGGCTTTGGTAATCCACGCCAATAATCAGATCAATACGTCGATAGGGGTGTCGTGAATAGTTGATAATATTATCAGCAATAATTTTACCATTCGGGATGACAACTTCTTTGCTATCCGCAGTGAGCAGAGTGGTGGAGAAAATATGGACCTTTTCTACTGTGCCGATAACCAGGCCAATTTGTACAATTTCCCCGGCGCGGAAAGGGCGCAGGGAGACAAGCAGTACGCCTGCGGCAAAGTTGGAAAGTGACCCTTGCAGCGCCAGACCAATGGCTAAACCCGCCGCGCCGATAACGGCAATAATTGAGGAGGTTTCTATACCGACACGGCCAAGAGCGGCTACTGCCGTGAAAGCTATCGTGATGTAGCGAACCAGCGCGGAGAAAAAGTGGACAATAGTGGCATCCACTTGCCGCCTGAGAAGTAATTTTTCCAGCCCCCTCGATAGTAAGCGAGCTATTAACTTACCGATGAAAAGTAGAATGATGGCGGCAACAACATTCCAGCCAAAATGAATTACCGAGTCACTGTGCTCGGCCATCCATTTGATCGCGCCTTTAATTTTTGGAAATAACTCAAAACCTTCCATGTTTATCCTCTGTCAGCAGTATCCGCGGTATTAGCGGTAATAAAACGGTTCATTTTTGCCTGGATAATCGCCGCGCCGACGGGTGGCAGCAGTAACGCCCAGAATAGTGTCCAGCCGGTTCGTATTCCGCCATCTTCGTTTTTATTCGCCAGCAGAGCGCGGATTTCATCGCTAAGCGTCAGACACAATATGGCTGTGCCAAACGGCATAATTGCTGACAGCCATCCCGCGCCACATGCGGTCATGAGTCGGGGCGAAGGCGCCACAAATTGCATTTCCCGGTGAATTCTGAAGAACCAATAAATAATATAAAATGGAATGAAAAAGGCCAATAATGCGACGACAAGGGGTTCTGCGCACTCAGGTCGCTGGGTTGATGAGAACCTTTTGGGCGGTGCAATATAGAAAAGTTCTTTTTTGAGCGGTAATAGTAGCAAAAGCGCGATAACCGCTAAAGTAATTACGATTATTCCTATATAAGGAATTGAGTATATAAATATAGACAGATAGCCAGCGATGATAAATTTGAACAGTAAGCAGAGGCTAAATAAAATAACAAATGTCTGAGCACTGCCGATAGCGCTGAAAAGCAGCATGGGGACTAACAGCGTTATGATCCCCACACCCAGATTAATTAAAAACTGCGCTATGATAAGCCTGACTACGTCAGACGGGCCATTTATGCAGAAGGAACAGACCACGCCAATGATTAACAGGAGCGCAACAAAGTAGAAGGGGTAACAATTTTTTATACGGCAGACAAACCAGCTGGCAACCATACCCAGGAGGTATCCCAGTTGGCCGCCAACGAGAATGGCGCCAATACGATCGGCTGGAATAGACAGAGATTTACTCCAAAAATAAACACCATACGACGATCCCAGCGAACCGATAAAAGAGAGCACCAAAAAGAAAAAAGTGATCCCCCAGAATCGATAGCTACTCAGGAGATCGGCACAGGTCCATTTTTTATCTGACATTGACGGTAAAGTAATTTCCATATTTATCCCTTGTTTTCCATAGAAAATAAGAATGTATAGAACTATTTAAATTGATAATAAATATTGATTATGTGAATAACGTTTATAGCCGATTTTAACTTAAAACGAAGGGCCATTTTATCAAATGGTTCTATTCTTTTTCAGCGTATAAAAGCAGGATGTGAGGTGATTAAATCTGTAGCGCCTTCTGAATGATAATCTGTGATTTTTTATGCGTGGCATTACATCATTGGGTTAAATGTGATTCCATTGTGAGTTATATTTTTCCGTCAGCAAATACAGAATTTGCGTGACGCGTTTGGCGGAATAGTGGGCGCTTTGCTGGAATTCAGGTTGTTGCCATAGCCAGGTAACAAAGCGGCGACTGGCCGCCAGATTAACGGCGACACCTTGTTCTAAGTGGGAACCAGTTAACGAACAGACCATTTTGCGGTTGTGACCTTGCCCCCAGAGTTGCCACTGATTTTGCCACCATCCCTGCCATGTTTTGCCTAACAGTTGCCACTCTGCGCGGCAATCGTCATCGTTTATCTCTTCCTCAACGAACCACAGCGAGGAGAGACGCTGGCGAAACCGCTCCGCCCATGCCGTAATGACCGCGCCGCGCAAAAAACACTCATGGGCAATGATGTGTGTCGTGACATCAGGAAAGCGGTTTTTCAGCACCCGAAAATGACCATGCGCCGTAATGACCGGGCGAAGTATTGTCCCTTGCGCGTTCCGTTTAAGCGCCGCCGAGCCATACTGAATCTCATCGAACTGGCTGCGCTGTAAAAATTGCCGTTCTTTAATGGCGATACGGTGAATAATATCGCCATCCTCACCCTCGGGCGGCGCAATTCCTTTCCAGTGGTAATGCAAACTCTTTCCGGCAGAAAGTAACGTGAAATTGCTGGAAAGGTGAAGAACATTGCCGCGAACAGCGTCAAAACTGAATAAAAAGTACAATTGTTGGAAGGCATTCGCTCCCTGAAACGGTACGAGCAGCGGAATACTGCAAATCTGTTCCGGCGTTTCGGCGACATTCAGCGCGTGCTTTTTTGGCGTCCAGACTTTCTTACAGTACTGGCACTGAAGTCGCTGCGTTCCGCCGGGATTACGTCCATAGCGAATCCATGTTTTTTGATAGCAGTCGGGACAAAAGTGACCATGCTCTTTGGCATATTGCGCGATATAAGCAGACGCCCAGCGGCGAAATTCCCCCTCGTTGAAGAGCGGCGGATAACTGCCGCAGGCTCGACAATGCAATGCCGGATAACCCAGGCGATAGTCCGGCCACACATAATCCGGCGAGTCAGGCAGCCCAAGATTGCGACAACCAGCGCTTTTGCAGGCATTAATGGTGAACAGAGGCGGCATATATTTTACCAACGATTTTGGCAGGTCGTTGATTCTGCCTTCATAAAACGGTACGCGGGTGTGAGGACTCTCACATAAAAAAACCTTTCAGAACGTAACGTAGCGAATCTTTATATGACTGAAAGGGACTTATTTATGAAAGTAAAACTGCTTGCTGCCGGTATTTTGTTCACGCTGCCGTTCTGGGCCTGCGCCAAAGATGTCACCATTATTTACACCAACGATCTACACGCCCATGTGGAGCCTTATAAAGTGCCGTGGATTGCTGACGGTAAACGCGATATTGGCGGTTGGGCCAATATCACCACGCTGGTGAAGCAGGAAAAAGCCAAAAATAAGGCGACGTGGTTTTTTGATGCCGGAGATTACTTTACCGGACCGTATATCAGCAGCCTGACGAAGGGTAAAGCGATTATCGATATTTTGAATACCATGCAGTATGACGCTGCCACTATCGGTAATCATGAGTTCGATCATGGCTGGGACAATACATTGTTGCAACTGAGCCGGGCAAAATTCCCTATCGTGCAGGGCAATATTTTTTATGAGGACAGCAGTAAATCCTTCTGGGATAAGCCGTACACCATTGTTGAAAAAGATGGCGTCAAGATTGGCGTAATCGGCTTACACGGTGTCTTTGCTTTTAATGATACGGTTTCTGCCGCGACGCGCGTGGGCATTGAGGCACGCGATGAAATTAAGTGGCTGCAACGTTACATTGATGAACTTAAAGGTAAAGTCGATCTGACCGTGGCGCTGATTCACGAAGGCACCCCGGCCCGCCAGTCCAGCATGGGAAATACCGATGTGCGACGCGCGCTGGATAAAGATATTCAGACCGCAAGTCAGGTAAAAGGGCTGGATATTTTGATTACCGGCCACGCGCATGTCGGTACGCCGGAACCGATTAAAGTCGGTAATACGCTGATCCTCTCAACGGACAGCGGCGGCATTGATGTCGGCAAACTGGTGCTGGATTACAAAGAGAAACCACACCACTTTACGGTGAAGAACTTCGAGCTGAAGACCATTTTTGCTGATGAGTGGAAGCCCGATCCGCAAACGAAACAGGTGATCGACGGCTGGAACAAAAAGCTCGATAAAGTCGTGCAGCAGACGGTGGCGCAATCGCCGGTTGAGCTGACCCGCGCGTATGGCGAATCGTCGTCGCTGGGGAATCTGGCGGCGGATGCGCTGCTTTTTACGGCGGGGAAAGACACCCAGTTAGCGCTTACTAACTCTGGCGGTATCCGCAACGAAATCCCGGCTGGCGCGGTGACGATGGGGGCGGTAATCAGTACCTTCCCGTTCCCTAATGAACTGGTCACGATGGATTTAACCGGTAAACAATTGCGCAGCCTGATGGAGCATGGCGCTGGATTAAGCAACGGCGTATTGCAGGTGTCTAAAGGGCTGGAGATGAAGTATGACAGCAGCAAACCTGTCGGCCAACGGGTTACCGTGCTGACGCTCAATGGCAAGCCGATTGACGATGCTACGGTTTATCACATCGCTACCAACAGCTTCCTTGCCGACGGCGGCGATGGTTTTGCGGCATTCACGGAAGGCCAGGCGCGGAACACCTCCGGCGGATACTATGTGTCGAATGCGATAGTTGATTACTTTAAGGCGGGCAACACCATCACGGATGAGCAGCTCAAAGGAATGCGCGTTGCGGATGTGAAGAAGTAATTTCCCCTGCCGCGGCGCGTTCAGTGCCGCGGCGTGACATGAAGAAAATTCATCTTTGCTGAATATTCCTCATTCTTTGGCGTGATTTTTCAGTTGACGTCCTTCCGCTTTTCCGTCATTTTTACATCTGGACGTCTAAACGGATAGATGTTTACAACACAACAAATAATAACATGCGATTGATGAGGTAAGGTATGAGCTTTTTTCACGCCAACCAGCGGGAAGCCCTGAATCAGAGCCTGGCGGAAGTACAGGGTCAGATTAACGTTTCGTTTGAATTTTTCCCGCCGCGCACCAGTGAAATGGAGCAAACCCTGTGGAACTCCATCGATCGCCTGAGCAGTCTGAAACCGAAGTTTGTTTCGGTAACGTATGGCGCCAACTCCGGGGAACGCGACCGCACTCATAGCGTTATTAAAGGCATTAAAGAGCGTACTGGGCTTGAGGCCGCGCCGCACCTTACCTGTATTGACGCCACGCGCGATGAACTGCGCACCATCGCCCGCGACTACTGGAATAACGGTATCCGCCACATTGTCGCTTTGCGCGGTGATTTGCCGCCGGGCAGCGGTAAGCCGGAGATGTACGCCGCCGATCTGGTTGGTTTGCTCAAAGAGGTGGCCGATTTCGATATTTCAGTAGCGGCCTATCCGGAGGTACATCCGGAAGCGAAAAGCGCGCAGGCCGATCTGCTTAATCTGAAGCGTAAAGTGGATGCTGGCGCTAACCGAGCGATAACCCAATTTTTCTTCGATGTGGAAAGCTACCTGCGTTTTCGCGACCGCTGTGTTTCTGCCGGTATCGACGTAGAGATTATTCCCGGCATTTTACCGGTGTCTAACTTTAAACAGGCGAAAAAATTTGCCGATATGACCAATGTCCGCATTCCGTCCTGGATGTCACTGATGTTTGAGGGGCTGGATAATGACGCAGAAACCCGCAAGCTGGTGGGCGCTAACATTGCGATGGACATGGTGAAAATTTTAAGCCGTGAAGGAGTGAAGGATTTCCACTTCTACACGTTGAATCGTGCGGAAATGAGTTATGCCATTTGCCACACGCTGGGCGTAAGACCGGGTTTATAACCTCCAGCTCCCTGCCGGGAGCTTTATTACAACTCATATTGATCTACATCTCTGTAACTAAAAATATAAAAGGTATTAGCTATCGAATCTGTGGATTAATTCAACTATATCTATTTGCTCCTGGTGTATATCGTAACGGTAACACTTTAAAAGGGAGCTGAGATATGAGCACGACCGACGATACCCATAACACGTTATCCACTGGAAAATGTCCTTTCCATCAGGGGGGGCATGACCGAAGCGCAGGCGCAGGGACTGCCAGCCGCGACTGGTGGCCGAACCAGCTTCGCGTGGATCTTTTGAATCAACATTCCAACCGTTCTAACCCGCTGGGTGAAGACTTTGACTACCGCAAAGAGTTTAGCAAGTTAGACTACTCCGCCCTGAAAGGGGATCTCAAGGCGCTGCTGACCGATTCACAACCGTGGTGGCCCGCCGACTGGGGCAGCTATGTCGGTTTGTTTATTCGTATGGCCTGGCATGGCGCTGGCACCTACCGTTCTATTGATGGTCGTGGCGGCGCGGGTCGTGGTCAACAGCGTTTTGCGCCGCTTAACTCCTGGCCGGATAACGTCAGCCTGGATAAGGCGCGTCGTTTGTTGTGGCCGATTAAGCAGAAATATGGCCAGAAAATTTCCTGGGCCGACCTGTTTATTCTGGCGGGTAACGTGGCGCTGGAAAACTCCGGCTTCCGTACCTTCGGTTTCGGCGCCGGGCGTGAAGATGTTTGGGAACCGGATCTGGATGTGAACTGGGGCGATGAAAAAGCCTGGTTGACTCACCGACACCCTGAAGCGCTGGCAAAAGCGCCGCTGGGCGCGACCGAGATGGGCCTTATCTACGTTAACCCGGAAGGGCCGGATCACAGCGGCGAACCACTTTCTGCCGCCGCCGCTATTCGCGCTACCTTTGGCAATATGGGGATGAACGACGAAGAGACCGTGGCGTTGATCGCTGGCGGGCATACCCTCGGTAAAACCCACGGCGCGGCAGCGGCATCCCATGTAGGGGCCGATCCGGAAGCCGCGCCGATTGAAGCGCAGGGCTTAGGTTGGGCCAGCAGCTATGGTAGCGGCGTTGGCGCGGATGCTATCACCTCCGGGCTGGAAGTGGTCTGGACGCAGACGCCGACCCAGTGGAGCAACTATTTCTTCGAGAACCTGTTCAAATATGAGTGGGTACAAACCCGTAGTCCGGCTGGCGCTATCCAGTTTGAAGCGGTAGACGCGCCGGACATCATCCCGGACCCGTTCGATCCGTCGAAAAAACGTAAGCCAACCATGCTGGTCACCGACCTGACGCTGCGTTTTGATCCGGAGTTCGAGAAGATTTCCCGTCGTTTCCTTAACGATCCGCAGGCCTTTAATGAAGCCTTTGCTCGTGCCTGGTTCAAACTGACGCACAGAGATATGGGACCAAAAGCGCGTTACATCGGACCGGAAGTGCCGAAAGAAGATCTGATCTGGCAGGACCCGTTGCCGCAACCGCTCTATCAGCCAACGCAGGAAGACATTATCAACCTGAAAGCGGCGATCGCTGCATCCGGGCTTTCTATTAGCGAGATGGTTTCGGTTGCCTGGGCATCCGCGTCTACTTTCCGCGGCGGCGATAAGCGTGGCGGCGCTAACGGCGCGCGTCTGGCATTAGCGCCTCAGCGCGACTGGGAGGTCAACGCCGTTGCGGCTCGCGTTCTGCCGGTATTAGAAGAGATCCAGAAAACGACGAATAAAGCCTCGCTGGCCGATATTATTGTGCTGGCGGGCGTGGTCGGTATCGAGCAGGCGGCCGCTGCTGCGGGTGTCAGCATCAGCGTACCTTTTGCGCCGGGCCGGGTGGATGCGCGTCAGGATCAGACCGACATCGAGATGTTCTCGCTGCTTGAACCGATTGCCGATGGATTCCGTAACTATCGTGCGCGTCTGGATGTGTCGACGACCGAATCGCTGTTGATTGATAAAGCGCAGCAGTTAACGTTGACCGCGCCGGAAATGACGGTACTGGTTGGCGGGATGCGTGTGCTGGGAACCAACTTTGACGGCAGCCAGAACGGTGTCTTTACTGACAGACCGGGCGTGCTCAGCACTGACTTCTTCGCTAATCTGCTGGATATGCGTTACGAGTGGAAACCGACCGACGACGCTAATGAGCTGTTCGAAGGCCGGGATCGTCTGACTGGCGAGGTGAAATACACGGCGACCCGCGCCGATCTGGTGTTTGGTTCCAACTCCGTACTGCGCGCGCTGGCGGAAGTTTACGCGTGTAGCGATGCGCACGAGAAGTTTGTGAAGGACTTCGTCGCGGCATGGGTGAAAGTGATGAACCTGGACCGTTTCGATCTGCAATAATCTGATAGGTTAATTCGTCAGCGGCTGCTATTCGGTAGTCGCTGACGTTTTCCGCGTTTAATGCGAAAAATAACGAAAATGCCCCGTGACTTTCCAGTTAAATAATACATCTTCCTCCTGTGCTCCCGCGCCTATGTTATGCACAACCAGCGGCACCCCTTCAGGCGTGACGTTCAGGGACACCACGCCAATATGCGCAAGGCCGTTATCCAGCCGCCAGGAGACAATATCTCCCGGTTGATAATCGCTATATTTATCTGTCACCGGCAACGCTTTGTTTTGACGCTGGAACCAGGTTTCCAGATTCGGAACGCGGCGATGGTCGATATTGCTGTCCGGGCGTTTCAGCTTCCAGTTATTCGGATAGGCAGAGAAATGCGCCTGCATGTCTTCATGTACCCGTTTCTGTAAATCAACCTGCTGACTGCGCAGCGCGCGGATGACGACATCTGCACATACGCCACGCTCCAGCGGAAGATCGCCATTCGGATAATCCAGACGAACATAGGCAGCATCATAAAATAGCGTCTTACCTATTTGCGTCCCGGCACTTTGGGCGATTGCAGCATTAGTTTGCGCCTGAACGGTTATTGGTCTGGTATCAGAGCGTGGCGAATGATGAGAGATATGGCTAATAAAAAAAGCAGCAAGAATACCGATAAGCGCCTGTGCGAATTTCATCTTCTTCGTCCGTGAAGTGTGTCAGTACGTCATTTGACTTTCCGCGGAGAGAATGGTGCGTGATAAAAAAGTCTATTTCAGGACAAAATGGACTGATTCCAGGCTATGGAATACCTGATGATGGCGCTTCGCTTACCCGGCCTGGATGATTGGATAACAAGGCCAGATAAGGTGCCTGTGTCGACATTCGGCAAATGAATTCTGTTGTGTCAGCAAGCTGAAATACTCCTGACTATCGTCAGGAGTATTGCTCAGACCTTATTCCCATTCCTGCAAGAAGCGTTGACCATACTGGTCGGCGACCAGCAGCGCGGCGTACACTTCATCCGGCGTTGCGCCGCCAGGCATGTTATGAATAGTTTCACCTTCTGCGCAGGAGGCTTCCGCGACGGTGCGCATTTTGGCCGGGATATCCTGTTTAATATCCAGTTGCGCCAGCGTAATCGGCAGGCCAACGGAATGGCACAGCGCCGCAACGGTTTCGATTTCTTCGACCGGCGCGTTTTCCAGCACCAGTTGCGTCAGCGTACCGAAAGCGACCTTCTCACCGTGATAATAGTGGTGCGCATCCGGAATCGCCGTTAAACCGTTATGAATCGCGTGCGCTGCGGCCAGACCGCCGCTTTCAAAACCGACCCCGCTCAGGTAGGTGTTGGCTTCGATGACGCGTTCCAGCGCTGGCGTGACGACGTGCTGTTCGGCGGCCAACATGGCTTTTTCGCCTTCTTCGATCAGCGTGTTATAGCATAGCTCCGCCAGCGCCAGCGCGGCCTGTGTACACTTGCCGCCCGCCATTGTGGTGGCGCCGCTGCGTGAGCAGGCGCGCGCTTCAAACCAGGTCGCCAGCGCATCGCCGATACCGGCTGCCAGCAGACGCGCCGGCGCGCCCGCCACTATCTGCGTATCGACAATGACCATATTCGGGTTATGCGGCAGCAGCAGATAACGGTCAAACTCACCGGCATCCGTATAAATAACCGAGAGCGCGCTACACGGTGCGTCGGTAGAGGCGATGGTCGGCGCGATAGCGACCGGGACGTTCATAAAATGCGCCAGCGCTTTGGCGGTATCCAGCGTTTTACCGCCGCCGATACCCAGTACGGCGCCACACTGACTTTTCTCGGCGACGGCGCGCAGCCTGTCGATCTCATTTTGCGAACATTCGCCGCCAAACGGGGCGATTTCTACTGACAAACCGGTACCCGTCAGGCTTTTGCGCAGCGTCTCTTCGGCAAATCCCAGCACGAATTTATCGCCCACAACCAGCCAGTTGTTCGCCATTGGTTTTAAATAATCGCCAAGACGCGCGATGACGTTTGCACCCTGAATATACTTACCTGGTGACTGAATAATGCGATCCATACATTTCTCTCCTACAGGTTCAGATTACCAAAAGCGTTTTTCCAGTCTTGCTCAAACTTCTCTATTGCTGACTCTACCGCAGGCGTATTGAGCATTTGTTGCGCTACATCTAAAGGAAGGGTAATCGCCTGGCAACCTGCCAGTAAGCAATCCAGCGCCTGCCGCGGTGTTTTAAAGCTGGCCGCCAGCACCATGCTGTCGGGAGCGTGATGTTCCAGTAGCGTTTGCAGCTCCTGAACCATACGAATGCCATCACCGCCCTGCGCATCAACGCGGTTGACGTAGGGAGCGACATATTTTGCGCCCGCCAGCGCCGCCAGCAGGCCCTGCGACGCGCTGTAGACGGCGGTGCCCAGCGTTACGATGCCTTCTTTTTTCAGCAATTTAATCGCTGCAAGACCTTCGGCGGTCACCGGAATTTTCACCACAATGCCGGGGATGGCGTTATTCAGTCGTTTGGCTTCTTCCACCATCCCTTTCGCGTCGCGGCTCATGGTCTGCGCAAATAAAGTGCCTTCTTCGCCGATGGCGTTTTGCAGCCTGGGCAGCACATCCCAGATAGATTCTTTGCTGGCTGCCACAATGCTTGGATTGGTGGTGACGCCGGCAATCGGGAAAATGCGCGCCAGACGTTCAACTTCCGCCACGTTAGCGGTATCCAGATAGAGTTCCATAGTCTTTCTCTTCGTGAGTTTTCGTTATGGACAGGATAAAGGAGCGTGCCCCGGATGCGCTATGTGACAAATCTGCCAAAAACTGGACAAATGTGATGCCCTTGGTAAAGTGTGATTTACTTCACAAGTTGGTGATGATTAACGTATAACGCGCTGTTGTATGCCATGTGGGGGAGTGAGGTTTTTGTATTGATATTACAATAATCCAGTAAATGCGCGTTTTATCTACTGTATTCTCTTTATTGGCGTGTGGATTATTTCTCCGTTAGCTGGCTGTGATACTGGCGGCGATACTCCGACGGCGAACGTTCCGTATTTTTGCGAAACAGGCGGCAGAAATAGTTACTGTCGACAAAGCCGCAACGGTGCGCCACCTCTTTCACTTTCAGGTCATAGCCCTTCAGCAACGTTTTGGCGTGTTCCAGTCGCGTATGGTTCAGGTATTCGTTAAAGCCGATGGCCCCCGTTTTCTGGAACAGGTGCGAGAGGTAATTTGGCGAGATATAAAACGCCTGTGCTACCGATTCGCGCGTCAACGGCGCGGCGTAGCGTTCATCAATATACTCCCGAATGGCTTCAAAAAGCGCGCGGCTGCGGGAGGCGGTCTGGATTTGGCTGCCGAGCAGATCGCGGCAATGGCTTAGTAGGCTGGCGACAATCAATCTGGCCGTTTGCTGCTCTTGCGGCTGCATCTGCATCTCATTAAGCGTTTGTAACAGGAAAGAGCCGATACGCGGGCCACGGCGCGCAACGTGCTGTTTCGTGAGGTTTTGATGCTGCTGACCATCCCAGTGGACCACGCTGAAACCTAACTGCTGTTTGCCAAACAGAATGCTCAGGGTGGTGACGGGCGTTTGCCACTGCGGGATGTTCCAGCCGCCAGCCGGAACGTAGAGAACATCGCAAGGAATGAGCGGGGCGGTAATGCTCATGTCAGTAAGCTCGCCCTCCAGCACAATCTCCAGCCGCGGAAAATCCACCTGGTACGCCAGTTCCGGCGCTGGGCCGCTGGCGCTGGCAAAATAAATCTGGCGCAGCGGCAGCGGGCCGTTGATGAGACGGGAGAGAAGGTGGCTGACGTCGTGATACATGATAATCCCCTGCCGATCGCAAACAGAGGAAACAGTAACGTCGAAAACCGATGTCCTCAAGCGATTATTGCCGGATGGCGGCGCTTTGCGCCTTATCCGGACTACGGGAGAGAAGAACGCCAGGCCCGATAAGCGTTAGCGTTATCGGGCAACATACAGGCTATTGATTACCGACCTGATCGCCATACGGCAACGTATCATAATCAATCAGCGCGTTTTTCTTATACGGGTTGCCAATCCAGCGCGTGGTCTCTTTGAACTGCGGGTTGGTGATGGAACGCGTCGGGTCGTAACCATCATAGGTCAGGCCCGCTAAGTCCGACCAGGTATGGATAAGCTCGGAACTACTGTACTTACGATCGACATCCTGTGAGAAGTCGCGCGGATGCGCTGCCTGCCATTTCTCTGAGGTCCACAGCAGGAACGGCACCGTATACATATGACGGGTTGGTGAATCTTCGTTTCGTCCCTGCGTCTTATGCGGCGGCGTGTCATACACTTCTTCACCATGATCGGAGAAGTAGAGCAGGAAACCGTTCGGATCGGTCGCTTTATAGTCCTTAATCAGGCTGGCGACAACATAGTCGTTATACAGGTTCGCGTTGTCGTAATCGTTATACGATTCCAGTTCGTCGCTGCTTAATCCCGGTGGAACATGGTCGGTTTTACCATCAAACTTGCCCTGGTTTTCTGGATAGCGGAACTTGTATTTAATGTGCGTTCCCAGCAGATGCACAATAATGAATTTTTTCGGCGCCGGGTCGGCTAACACCGCTTTAAACGGCGCCAGCACGTTGCTGTCATATTCGCGTGCGCTTTGAGTGCGCTGCTGGTTCATATAGAACTGCTTATCAGTCTGCTTAGAGAACACGGTCAGCATGGTATTACGCGCCGTCATCGTCTGCTGGTTAGTGATCCAGAAGGTTTTATACCCGGCCTGTTTCATCATATTCATCAGCGATGGCTTCGTCAGATACCAGTCCGGGTTCTTTTCGTCCGCGAACGTTAGCGCCTGTTGCAGAATCTCAATGGTGTACGGTCGCGAAGTTACCACATTATTAAACACGGTCAGCCCGGGGTCGGTTTTATGCAGTGCGTCCAGTTCCGGCGTGGTTTCGCGCGGATAACCGTACAGACTCATACGGCCACGCTGGGTCGATTCGCCAATCACCAGTACCAGCGTGCGCGGCGCATCGCCGGAGTGGTCCTGGAAGTTAGCCAGCGGCGGCAGGGCATCGTTTTCATTCAGCAGTTTATTCAGCGAGGCGAGCTGTAAACGGTACTGATAGTAGCCAGTAATAAATTGCCACGGCGCGGCGGGCTCCATTCGTGATGCCAGGCTATCCAGCGTTTTCTCCATCGACTTATGCTTGATAAAGGTATTCATCGCGATGGGATGGAGGATCAGCCCGTACAGCAGGGCAAACGACACCAGATAACGCCAGGGGGATGGAATATAAACCGGGCGCAGACGTGTCCACAGCAAAATCGCCGCCACCGTATAAGCCAGGGCGACAAGAACAATTTTCAGACTGAAATATTGGCTTAAATATTCGCTGGCTTCATTGGCGTTGGTTTCAAACATCACAAACAGCACGCTTTGCGAGAACTCCTGCCCGTAGATTACGTAATAGCTCAGTGCCGCCAGCGAGGCGGCCCAAAGTACGACGCCAATAACGGCAGCAATAACCCGGATGCGGCCTGGAAACAGAAAGACCGGGATCAGCCACAGTGAGCTGTACAGTAGCGAATCCCGCAGACCGTTTGTCCCGCTGTATCCGGTGAGATAAATAATGGCCTGCAGGAGGGTGGAAAAGAACCAAAAGTAGAGCAGTGCCCAGCCCAGGGCTTTCCAGCTAAACGCGGGTTTAGTCTGGAGTAATGTGGATTGCATAATGAGAGCCTGTCTTTAATCGTAGCGCCAAACGTAACGCCTGAACCTTAAAAGAATCTGAAGCAAACCTGCTTTATGCCGCACGTTTTGCTAAGAAAGATTTATAAATGCATAAAATGCAGACAGGAATATATTGAAAAAATGACGAGGATGACAGCAGTATTTCATGCCGCCCCCACATAACTGAGTGAGGGCGGCTTTCTTTTGGCGTTAGCCGGTGTTGCGCATACCGGCGGCGACGCCCGCAATCGTGACCATCAACGCCTGTTCGACGCGAGGATCGGGCGATTTGCCCTGCTCTTCAGTCAGACGGGAACGATACAGCAACTCGGCCTGCAACACGTTTAATGGATCGGTATAAACGTTTCTTAACTGAATGGACTCCGCAATCCACGGTAAGTCGGCCATCAGGTGCGAATCGTTGGCAATCGCTAGCACCACTTTAATGTCTTCTTCCAGCAGGTCTCGTAGCTCTTTGCCCAGCGGCCATAGCGTTTTCGCCACCAGACGCTGATCGTAATAGTCGGCCAGCCACAGGTCGGCTTTCGAGAATACCATTTCCAGCATCCCAAGACGCGTGGAGAAGAACGGCCAGTCGCGGCACATGGCTTCCAGTTCGCTTTGTTTACCGTCTTCCACCACTTTTTGCAGCGCAGTACCCGCGCCCAGCCAGGCTGGCAGCATCAGGCGGTTTTGCGTCCAGGCGAAGATCCACGGAATCGCGCGCAGCGATTCGACGCCGCCAGTTGGACGACGTTTCGCCGGACGTGAGCCGAGCGGCAATTTGCCCAGCTCTTGTTCCGGCGTCGCGGAGCGGAAGTACGGTACAAAGTCTTTATTTTCGCGCACGTAACCGCGGTAGGTTTCACAGGAGATGACGGAAAGCTCATCCATAATATGACGCCAGCTGTCTTTCGGTTCCGGCGGCGGCAGCAGGTTTGCTTCCAGAATTGCGCTGGTGTAGAGCGACAGGCTGCTGACGGTGACTTCCGGCAGGCCGTATTTGAAGCGGATCATCTCGCCCTGCTCGGTCACGCGCAGGCCGCCTTTCAGACTGCCTGGCGGTTGCGAAAGCAGCGCCGCGTGGGCTGGCGCGCCGCCACGGCCAATAGAGCCGCCGCGGCCGTGGAAGAGGGTGAGCTCGATGCCAGCTTTTTCACAAGTTTTGATCAGGGCGTCCTGCGCCTGATACTGCGCCCATGACGCGGCCATAACGCCGGCGTCTTTCGCCGAGTCGGAGTAGCCGATCATGACCATCTGCTTACCCTGAATCAGCCCGCGATACCAGTCGATATTCAACAACTGGGTCATCACGTCGTCGGCGTTGTTCAGGTCGTCGAGGGTTTCAAACAGCGGCGCGACCGGCATGGCAAAGCCGATACCTGCCTCTTTCAGCAGCAGATGCACAGCCAGCACATCAGACGGCGTTTTCGCCATTGAAATCACGTAGGCGGCGATCGACCCCTTTGGTGCTTCGGCAATAACCTTGCAGGTTTCAAGCACTTCGCGGGTATCGTTGCTCGGCTCCCAGTTACGCGGCAGCAGCGGACGTTTGGAGTTCAGCTCGCGGATCAGGAAGGCCTGCTTGTCGGCTTCCGACCAGCTTTCGTAGTCGCCAATACCAAGGTAGCGGGTAATTTCGCCCAGCGCTTCGGTATGGCGGGTGCTCTCCTGACGGATATCAATGCGCACCAGCGGTACGCCGAAACACTTCACGCGGCGGAGCGTGTCGAGTAACTCGCCGTTGGCGATAATGCCCATACCGCAGGCCTGTAACGACTGGTAGCAGGCGTACAGAGGTTCCCAGAGCTGCTCGTTTTGCGTCAGCAGGCCAGCCGGTTTGGGCAGCTTCTCGCCTTTCAGACGCGCTTCCAGCCAGGACTGGGTCGCCATCAGACGGGCGCGTAATTTTTTCATCAGGTAGCGATACGGCTCAGACGCGCCTTCTTCGCCCACTAACGCCAGCAGCTCCGGCGTGGCGTCGACCATCGACAGTTCTGATACCAGAACATGAATGTCTTTCAGGAACAGATCGGTGGCTTTCCAGCGGCTTAACAAGAGTACGTGGCGGGTGATATCCGCCGTCACGTTCGGGTTGCCGTCACGGTCGCCGCCCATCCAGGAGGTAAAACGTACCGGCACAAAATCCACCGGCAATTTGTAGCCGAGATTTTCTTCCAGCTGTTCGTTCAGTTCACGCAGATAGTTAGGTACGCCCTGCCACAGGCTGTTCTCAACCACGGCGAAGCCCCATTTGGCTTCATCCACCGGGCTTGGACGCTGCTTGCGGATCTCATCCGTATGCCAGGATTGGGCAATCAACTGGCGCAGGCGACGCATTACCTGGTGGCGTTCGTAGTCGGCGATATCGGTATTATCAAGCTGTTTCAGACAGTTGTTGATTTCACCCATTTTGTGAATAAGCGTACGGCGGGTAATTTCTGTCGGATGGGCGGTTAGCACCAACTCCAGAGACAGCGACTCTACCGCTTTTTTGATGGTTGCGTCGTTGAGGTCCGGTTGGTTTTTCAGTTTACGCAGAGTGCGGGCAATCACTTCCGGGTTGCTGGCGGCTTCGCCTTTTGGCGAAATGCTGTGGTATTGCTCGGCAGTATTGGCCAGGTTCAGGAACTGACTAAACGCGCGCGCAACTGGCAGCAGCTCGTCATTAGACAAATTTTGTAGCGTGGTGAGCAGCTCCTGGCGATTAGCTTCATTGCCGGCGCGTGAAGATTTGGATAGCTTACGGATTGTTTCTACGCGATCAAGAATGTGTTCTCCCAGCGCATCCTTGATGGTTTCTCCCAGCACCTTGCCGAGCATACTGACATTACTACGCAACGCGGAATATTGTTCGTTCATATGATCCCAGACACCCCATCTCTGTTGTAATTGTCCTGCATCTTTCACGCTGCGGCGGCGTTGGCTGCGCTCTCCCACCCAGGTCACTTACTTATGTAAGCTCCCTGGGATGTGCTCGTTTGCCGTCTTGCCGCAACGCGAAATCTTTCGGACCAAGCTTTTTCACATCACTTCTCATCTTTATAAAGCCACGTAAAACCCGTGGCGTCAATTACTGCGAAATCGGTTCAGCAAACGAAAAAATGGCGGTAATTTATTAAAGTTAATTCGCATCGTGCCAAATAAGAAATGCTTATGAACATGTGGCGTAGAGATGCCGGATGGCGCTGCGCTTATCCGGCCTACAAGACGGGGTAGGCCCGGTAAACATCGCGTCACCGGGCAATATGCATTAATGCCAGCAAAAATGGTGTACTACCTGGGTAATCAATTCCCGGGTTGGCTTAATAAAACGCGTTTCGAGATATTCATCCGGCTGATGCGCCTGATTAATTGAGCCCGGACCAAGCACCAGCGTTGGGCATAATGTCTGCATAAACGGCGCTTCAGTACAGTAGTTCACCACGTCGGTTTTCGTACCCAACAGTTTTTCTACTACTTCAACCAGTTGGTGGTCCGGTGGACACTCATAACCTGGAATCGGCGGATGTAATTCCGCCACCGTCAGGCGGCCCGGCCAGCGTTCGCTTACCGGGGCCAGCGCGTCGTTAAGCAGTCCATTAAGGTCGTTTAACGTCATGCCCGGCAGTGGACGAATATCCATATGCAATTCGCAGCAGGCGCAGATACGGTTTGAGGCATCGCCGCCGTGAATATGGCCCAGATTCAGCGTTGGATACGGAACGGTAAACGCCTCGTAGTGATACCGCGCTTTCAGCGAGTCACGCAGTTGCATGATATGGCCAATCGCATCGTGCATCAGTTCAATGGCGTTAACCCCACGCGCCGGGTCGCTGGAATGACCGGACTGCCCCAGGACGCGAACGACATTAGAGATATGCCCTTTGTGCGCGCGTATCGGTTGCAACGACGTCGGTTCGCCAATGATCGCGCAGTCCGGACGTAATGCCGTGGTTTCGGAAAAATAACGCGCCCCCGCCATGCTGGTCTCTTCATCGGCGGTCGCCAGAATGTAGAGCGGCTTTTTCAACTTTGTGACGTCAACGTCACGTAGCGCGTCCAGAATAAAAGCGAAGAAGCCTTTCATATCCGCAGTGCCCAGGCCATAGAGCTTATTGTCATGCTCGGTCAGCGTGAACGGGTCGCGCGTCCAGCGTCCGTCATCAAAGGGAACCGTGTCGGTATGGCCGGTCAGCAGCAAACCGCCCGCGCCATGTCCGGTGCTGGCGAGCATATTAAATTTGTTTCGCGTTCCTGGAACCGGTTGAACCTCTACGTTGAAACCAAGATCGCTGAACCAGCCTGCAAGCAAAGTGATTAAAGACGCATTACTTTGATCCAGGGATTCTTCGGTTGCGCTTATCGACGGTGTGGCAATCAGAGCGCGGTAAATCTCGATAAATGGCGGTAAAATGTTTTTCATCGTTGACACACCTCAGGTCATGATAGTATCAATATTCATGCATTAATTATGAATAAAAATACATTAACGTTGAGCATAAAGGAACCCGATGTTGAATACGCTGATTGTAGGCGCTAGCGGTTATGCGGGCGCAGAGCTTGTAAGCTACGTAAATCGCCACCCACATATGACCATAACCGCTTTGACCGTCTCAGCGCAAAGTAATGATGCAGGAAAGTTAATTTCTGATTTACATCCGCAGTTAAAAGGGATTGTCGACCTGCCATTGCAACCGATGTCGGATGTACGTGACTTTAGCGCAGATGTTGATGTGGTGTTCCTGGCGACAGCGCATGAAGTGAGCCACGATCTGGCGCCGCAGTTTTTACAGGCCGGATGCGTCGTATTCGATCTTTCCGGCGCGTTTCGGGTAAACGATCGCGCCTTCTATGAAAAGTACTACGGATTTACTCATCAGTATCCTGAGCTGCTGGAGCAGGCGGTGTACGGTCTGGCGGAGTGGAATGCCGATAAACTGAACACGGCGAATCTGATTGCGGTTCCTGGTTGCTATCCAACCGCAGCGCAGTTGTCGCTAAAACCGCTGATTGACGGCGGGCTTCTGGATCTGACGCAGTGGCCGGTAATTAATGCCACCAGCGGGGTGAGCGGCGCGGGGCGCAAGGCAGCAATTTCGAACAGTTTCTGTGAAGTGAGTTTGCAACCGTATGGCGTGTTTACGCATCGTCATCAGCCGGAAATCGCCGCCCATCTGGGTGCGGAGGTCATCTTCACCCCGCATCTGGGGAATTTTCCGCGCGGGATTCTGGAAACCATTACCTGCCGCCTGAAAGCGGGAGTAACCCATGCGCAGGTCGCCGACGTGTTGCAAAAAGCCTATGGCGACAAACCGCTGGTGCGCCTGTATGACAAAGGCGTTCCGGCGTTAAAGAACGTCGTCGGGCTGCCGTTCTGCGATATTGGTTTTGCCGTCCAGGGCGAACATCTGATTGTGGTGGCAACCGAAGACAACTTGTTGAAAGGCGCAGCGGCGCAGGCGGTGCAGTGCGCTAATATTCGTTTTGGCTTCGCTGAAACGCAGTCTCTTATTTAAGGGTGAAATGATGAATCCATTAATTATAAAGCTGGGTGGCGTATTACTGGATAGCGAAGAGGCTCTGGAACGTCTTTTTACCGCGCTGGTCAACTATCGTGAGTCCCATCAGCGTCCGCTGGTGATTGTTCACGGCGGCGGCTGCGTGGTGGATGAGCTGATGAAAGGGCTGAATTTGCCAGTGAAAAAGAAAGACGGCCTGCGCGTGACGCCTGCCGATCAGATTGGCATCATTACCGGCGCGCTGGCGGGAACCGCTAACAAGACTCTGCTGGCCTGGGCGAAGAAACACCATATCGCCTCTGTTGGTCTGTTTCTGGGCGATGGCGACAGCGTAAACGTGACCCAACTCGATGAAGCGTTAGGCCACGTCGGGCTGGCGCAGCCGGGGTCGCCGAAGCTGATTAACATGCTGCTGGAAAACGGCTTTCTGCCGGTGGTCAGCTCCATTGGCGTAACAGAGGACGGCCAGCTGATGAACGTCAACGCCGATCAGGCGGCAACCGCGCTGGCGGCGACGCTGGGGGCCGATCTGATCCTGCTTTCTGACGTGAGCGGTATTCTGGACGGCAAAGGCCAGCGTATCGCCGAAATGACGGCGTCCAAAGCCGAGCAGCTTATCGACCAGGGCATTATTACCGACGGGATGATTGTGAAAGTGAATGCGGCTCTCGATGCTGCGCGGGCGCTGGGTCGCCCTGTGGATATCGCTTCCTGGCGTCATGCGGAGCAACTGCCGGCGCTGTTTAACGGCACGCCGATTGGCACGCGTATTCTGGCTTAACTATTTGTTCGCCCGATGGCGGCTGCGCCTTATCGGGCCTACGTGAACAGAAATTATAGGCCGGATAAGCGTAGCGCCATCCGGCAGTGAAATTCGAAGAATTTAAGGAAGTCTATTATGGCACTTTGGGGTGGGCGTTTTACACAGGCGGCAGACCAGCGGTTTAAACAATTCAATGATTCGTTGCGCTTCGATTACCGTCTGGCGGAGCAGGATATTGTCGGTTCTGTGGCCTGGTCCAAAGCATTGGTCACGGTAGGCGTACTGACTGCCGATGAGCAACGACAGTTGGAAGAAGCGCTGAACGTGCTGCTGGAAGAGGTTCGCGCGAATCCGCAGCAAATCCTACAAAGCGATGCGGAAGATATCCATAGCTGGGTGGAAGGTAGGCTCATCGACAAAGTGGGTCAGTTGGGTAAAAAGCTGCACACCGGGCGCAGCCGTAACGATCAGGTGGCGACGGACCTGAAACTGTGGTGCAAAGAGACGGTGAGGGAACTGCTTACCGCTAACCGCCAGCTACAGAGCGCGCTGGTGGAAACCGCGCAGGCGAACCAGGACGCGATAATGCCGGGATATACCCATCTGCAACGCGCGCAGCCAGTGACTTTCGCCCACTGGTGTCTCGCGTATGTCGAAATGCTGGCGCGCGATGAAAGCCGCCTGCAGGACACGCTTAAACGTCTGGACGTGAGTCCGCTAGGTTGCGGCGCGTTGGCGGGAACGGCCTATGAAATTGACCGTGAACAATTGGCAGGCTGGCTGGGCTTTGCGTCTGCGACCCGCAACAGCCTGGACAGCGTGTCCGATCGTGACCACGTACTGGAACTGCTTTCTGATGCGGCTATCGGCATGGTGCATCTGTCACGCTTCGCGGAAGATCTGATTTTCTTTAATTCTGGTGAAGCGGGTTTTGTAGAGCTTTCTGACCGCGTGACTTCCGGTTCATCGTTAATGCCGCAGAAGAAAAACCCGGACGCGCTGGAGCTGATTCGCGGTAAGTGCGGTCGCGTACAAGGGGCGCTAACCGGCATGATGATGACTTTAAAAGGTCTGCCGCTGGCGTATAACAAAGATATGCAGGAAGACAAAGAAGGGCTGTTCGATGCGCTCGATACTTGGCTTGACTGCCTGCATATGGCGGCGTTGGTGCTGGACGGTATTCAGGTGAAACGCCCACGTTGTCAGGACGCGGCGCAACAGGGGTATGCCAACGCCACGGAGCTGGCGGATTACCTGGTCGCGAAAGGCGTGCCGTTCCGTGAAGCGCACCATATTGTCGGCGAAGCGGTGGTAGAAGCTATTCGCCAGGGTAAGCCGCTGGAAGCGTTGCCGCTGGCCGATTTACAGAAATTCAGCCGCGTGATTGGCGACGATGTGTATCCGATATTGTCTTTGCAGTCGTGTCTGGATAAACGGGCGGCAAAAGGCGGCGTTTCTCCACAGCAGGTGGCGCAGGCCATCGACGATGCGAAGGCGCGCCTCGCGTTGTAGGCCTTATAAGCGCAGCGCTATCAGGTAATACTGCCCGGCCGAGCATCAGCGACGCCGGGCTTTTTTACGCAAAAAAAAGCGGACCAGAGGTCCGCAAAAGTTCACGTTGGCTTTAGTTATTTCGGGTTCGAGAGATACCCTCTGAACGGGCGGTGTCTTCAAGGGTTAAACGAGAAACCGCTCCGTTCTGTGATGTATTATTAATCAGAAAGGTTGATAGGGATAATCGTTCGTTGCTATGCTACCTATCGCCATGAACTATCGTGGCGACGGAGGATGAATAATGAATATTCGTGATCTTGAATATCTGGTGGCGTTAGCCGAACATCGCCATTTCCGGCGAGCGGCGGACTCCTGTCACGTCAGCCAGCCAACCCTTAGCGGGCAAATACGCAAGCTGGAAGATGAGCTGGGCGTTATGCTGCTGGAGCGTACGAGCCGTAAGGTGCTGTTTACCCAGGCGGGCTTACTGCTGGTGGATCAGGCGCGTACCGTACTGCGTGAGGTCAAGGTGCTCAAGGAGATGGCAAGCCAACAAGGCGAGACGATGTCCGGCCCGCTGCATATTGGTTTAATCCCAACAATTGGTCCCTATTTGCTGCCGCTTATCATTCCAATGTTGCACCAGACTTTCCCGAAGCTGGAAATGTATCTGCATGAGGCGCAAACGCACCAGCTGTTAGCGCAACTCGATAGCGGCAAGCTTGACTGCGCTATTCTGGCGCTGGTGAAAGAGAGCGAGGCGTTTATCGAAGTGCCGCTGTTTGATGAGCCCATGATGCTGGCTATTTATGAGGATCATCCGTGGGCGAATCGCGATCGCGTGCCGATGTCCGATCTGGCGGGCGAGAAATTGCTGATGCTGGAAGATGGCCACTGTCTGCGCGATCAGGCGATGGGGTTCTGTTTTGAAGCGGGAGCGGATGAAGATACCCATTTCCGGGCGACCAGTCTGGAAACGCTGCGCAACATGGTGGCGGCGGGCAGTGGTATTACACTACTCCCCGCGCTGGCCGTACCGCAGGAGCGTAAGCGCGACGGCGTGGTTTATCTGCCATGCATTAAGCCGGAGCCGCGTCGTACCGTGGGGCTGGTTTATCGCCCGGGATCGCCGCTGCGTAGCCGTTATGAGCAACTGGCAGAGGCCATCCGTGGCGCAATGGATGGCCATTTTGACAAGGCGTTAAAACAGGCGGTTTAAGCCGTTCAACGCCGCAACCCGATAAGCTTCCGCCATGGTTGGGTAGTTAAAGGTGGTGTTAACGAAGTATTCAATGGTGTTACCGCCACCTTTCTGCTCCATGATCGCCTGGCCGATATGAATAATTTCGGCGGCGCGTTCGCCAAAGCAGTGAATCCCCAGAATTTCTTTGGTTTCGCGGTGGAAGAGAATTTTTAGCGTGCCGACGTTCATGCCGACGATTTGCGCTCGCGCCAGATGCTTAAACTGCGCGCGGCCCACTTCGTAAGGCACTTTCATTGCCGTTAACTGCTGCTCGGTTTTGCCGACAGAACTGATTTCCGGAATGGTATAAATCCCGGTGGGGATATCTTCGATAAGATGTGCGGTCGCTTCGCCTTTCACCAGCGCCTGCGCTGCAATACGCCCCTGATCGTAAGCGGCGGAGGCCAGACTGGGATAGCCAATCACGTCGCCCACCGCATAGACGTGCGGCAGGGCGGTCTGGTACATACTGTTGACTTTGAGCTGTCCACGGCTGTCTGTTTCCAGACCAATATTCTCCAGCGCCAGCGAATCGGTGTTACCGGTACGGCCATTAGCATAGAGCAGGCAGTCAGCCTTCAGTTTTTTGCCGGATTTCAGGTGCATGATGACGCCATCATCGCAGCCTTCGATTTTCTCATACTCTTCATTGTGGCGAATAACCACGCCGCTATTCCAGAAATGGTAAGAGAGAGAGTCGGACATCTCCTGATCGAGAAAGGCCAGCAGGCGATCGCGGGTGTTGATCAGATCCACTTTCACATCCATACCGCGGAAGATGGACGCATATTCGCAGCCGATAACGCCGGCGCCGTAAATAATAACGTGGCGCGGTTCATGGTGGAGACTCAGGATTGAGTCGCTGTCATAAATGCGCGGATGCGAGAAATCCACATCACTGGGATGGTAAGGACGCGAACCACAGGCAATAACAAATTTTTCTGCCGTCAGGGTTTCAACCGTGCCGTCATGGCATTCCAGCGCCAGGGTATGTTCGTCAATAAAATGGGCGTTGCCCTGCAATATTTCACAGTGGTTACGCTCATAAAACCCCTGACGCATACGCGTTTGTTGATTAATCACGTTATCGGCATGATTAAGGATGTCGGCGAAAGAAGAACGAAGAAGACGGGAGTGGTCGCTATAGAGCGGGTTTTGATTAAATTCAATAATGCGGCTGACGGCGTGGCGAAGGGCTTTGGATGGAATGGTGCCCCAGTGGGTACATCCGCCGCCAACGTTATGATAACGCTCAATCACCGCGACGCGTGCTCCTTGCTTAACCAGACCCATTGCAGCGCCTTCACCGCCGGGGCCTGACCCTATGACGACTGCATCATAATCCCAGGAATGTGGCATGGTATTACTCACCTGTTTTTATACATAAAATAAACACGATGATAACATTTGCCCAGCTTTAACCCAATTATCGTTGTGCTTTTTTGCGAAGCCGGAGCACAAACTGTCTGTAAACAATCATTCACAATCCAGTGTGAACCCGTTACTTTTATTCTCTGGTATAGTGCCGAATAAGGCATATGGAAGGATTCAGACATTGTGATGGGTGTTAGAGCGCAACAAAAAGAAAAAACCCGGCGTTCGCTGGTGGAAGCCGCATTCAGCCAACTGAGCGCTGAGCGGAGTTTTGCCAGCCTGAGTTTGCGTGAGGTGGCGCGTGAAGCGGGCATTGCGCCAACGTCGTTTTACCGTCATTTTCGCGATGTCGATGAACTCGGTCTGACGATGGTGGATGAAAGCGGTCTGATGCTGCGTCAGTTGATGCGTCAGGCGCGACAGCGCATCGCGAAAGGCGGCAGCGTCATTCGCACGTCGGTCTCCACATTTATGGAGTTTATCGGCAACAACCCCAACGCCTTCCGTCTGTTGTTGCGCGAGCGTTCCGGCACTTCAGCGGCGTTTCGTGCCGCCGTCGCGCGGGAGATTCAGCATTTTATTGCGGAACTTGCCGACTATCTGGAACTCGAAAACCATATGCCGCGCGCGTTTACTGAAGCCCAGGCCGAAGCGATGGTGACTATTGTCTTTAGCGCGGGCGCAGAGGCGTTGGACATCGGCGCTGAACAGCGTCGGCAATTAGAAGAGCGGCTGGTATTGCAACTGCGCATGATTGCGAAAGGGGCGTATTACTGGTATCGCCGTGAGCAAGAGAAAATAGCACATCATTCCGAATAACGTGAAGGACGAGTAATGAAACAGTCAGGTCAAGATAAAGGTACGCTGTTGCTGGCGCTCATCGCTGGCTTATCGATTAACGGCACATTCGCGGCGCTGTTTAGCGCTATTGTGCCGTTCTCCGTATTCCCGGTTATCTCGCTGGTGCTGACGGTATATTGCCTGCATCAGCGCTACCAAAATCGTACTATGCCGGTAGGTTTGCCGGGGTTGGCCGCCGCTTGTTTCATTCTTGGCGTTTTACTGTATAGCACCGTCGTGCGTGCAGAATATCCGGATATTGGCTCTAATTTCTTCCCGGCGGTGCTGTCGGTGATTCTGGTATTCTGGATTGGCTTTAAGCTGCGTAACCGCAAGCAGGACACCGCAGAGTAGGGTGCGAAGGCCGGATGGCGGTATAACCGGCCATCCGACGTACATTTTACCTTGCGGTGAGTAATACCCCGCATTCCATATGATGCGTATACGGGAACTGATCGAATAGCGCCAGGCGAGACACCGTGTGCGTCTGGCTTAACGTTTCCAGGTTTTTGCACAACGTTTCCGGATTGCAGGAAATGTACAGAATACGTGGATAAGCCTGCACCATTTTTTCCGTTTCGCTGTCCAGACCGCTGCGCGGCGGATCGACAAAAATGGTTTCGCACTGATAGCGCTTCAGGTCGATCCCCTGCAGGCGGTTAAACTCACGAACGCCATTCATCGCCTGGGTAAACTCTTCCGCCGCCATGCGAATAATTTGCACATTATCAATATGATTAGCGGCAATATTGTACTGTGCGGCAGCGACGGACGGTTTGGCGATTTCGGTTGCCAGCACGCGGTCAAAATTGCGCGCCAGCGCTAAAGAAAAATTGCCGTTGCCGCAATACAACTCAAGCAGATCGCCTTTTGAGTCTTTCGTCACCTCCAGCGCCCACTCTAACATCTGAATATTCATGGCGGCGTTTGGCTGCGTAAAGCTGTTTTCGACCTGGCGGTAGATCATCTCTTTACCTGCCACAGGCAGACGCTCATCAATATAATCCTGATCCAATTCGATTTTAGTTTTAGTGGCCCGGCCAATCAGGTGTACGTTCAGACCTTGCGCGCGTAAAGCATCGCGTAACGCAGTGGCGGCTTCACGCCACTCTTCGTCCAGCTTCTTATGGTACAGCAACGACACTACCGCCTGGTTGCTCAAGGTCGTGAGATAATCGATCTGGAACAGCTTATGCCGCAGTGCATGATTATCGCGCACGCCGGCAATCATCGCCTTCATTAAGGTATTAATCAGTTGGCTGGCCGCCGGGAAGGTGTCAACGCGAATGCGGCTTTTGGTCTGCTGATCAAACATAATGTGGTACAGGTCATCGCCGTCATGCCACAGGCGAAATTCCGCACGCATACGATAGTGACTGACCGGCGAGCGAAATACTTCCGGAACCAGGCCAGAAAACGGCGCCATCATACTCTGCAAGCGCGCCACTTTTTCGGCCAGCTGCGCCTCATACTGTTCTGTCGGAAGATGTTCGGGGGTCATATCGCATCCTGAATAATAAAAGTACGCGGGGATTGTAGGGATTGCTCAGTGGATGTCCAGCTATTGATGATTTCTGATTTGTGATGCGCGGTCTGGACAGGGTGTTGTGACAGACGGTAGCATCCGTGGGCCGGTCCTGTGAGTTAATAGGGAATCCAGTGAAAATCTGGAGCTGACGCGCAGCGGTAAGGAAAGGTGAGATGAGAGCGTAAGCAGACACTGCCTCCGGCGGGAAGTCATCATTTCTGCTATCCAGCCAACGGATAACCCTCCAAGCCCGAAGACCTGCCGGCTAACGTCGCATCTGGTTTTTCATCATCGCGTACTATCGATGAAGCCTGCGGCATCCTTCTTATATTGTGGATGCTTTACAATGATTAAAAAAGCTACGCTGCTGACGGCGTTCTCCGTCACGGCCTTTTCCGCTTGGGCGCAGGACACTAGCCCGGATACCCTGGTTGTCACCGCCAACCGTTTTCAGCAGCCGCGCAGCGCGGTTCTGGCGCCCGTTACCATCGTGACGCGTCAGGATATTGAACGCTGGCAATCGACCTCCGTAAATGATGTTCTGCGCCGTTTGCCTGGCGTCGATATTGCGCAGAGCGGCGGCGCCGGACAAAACTCCTCCATTTTCATTCGCGGCACCAACTCCAGCCATGTACTGGTATTGATTGACGGCGTGCGTCTGAATTTAGCAGGCGTGAGCGGGTCCGCCGATCTCAGCCAGTTCCCGGTGTCGCTGGTACAGCGCATTGAATATATTCGCGGTCCGCGCTCCGCTATTTATGGTTCCGATGCTATCGGCGGCGTAGTGAATATCATTACGACGCGCGATAACCCAGGCACAGAATTAACCGCTGGATGGGGAAGCAATAGCTACCAGAATTACGACATCTCGACGCAACAGCAACTTGGCGAAAACACGCGGGCGACGTTGATCGGCGATTACGAATACACCAAAGGGTTTGACGTGGTAGCGAAAGGCGGTACCGGGATGCAGGCGCAGCCTGACCGGGACGGCTTTTTGAGTAAAACGCTTTATGGCGCGTTAGAGCATACCTTTTCTGATCGCTGGAGCGGATTCGTGCGTGGTTATGGCTATGATAACCGTACCGATTACGACGCTTATTACTCGCCGGGCTCGCCGCTGATTGATACACGCAAACTTTATAGCCAAAGCTGGGATGCCGGGCTGCGCTTTAATGGCGAACGTATTCAGTCTCAGCTGGTTTCAAGCTATAGCCACAGTAAAGATTACAACTATGATCCGCACTATGGCCGGTATGATACCTCCGCCACGCTGGATGAGATGAAACAGTACAATGTTCAATGGACCAACAGTGTGGTCGTGGGGCACGGTAATGTTGGGGCGGGCGTAGACTGGCAGAAGCAGACTACCACGCCAGGTACCGGCTATGTGCCCGAGGGATATGACCAGCGTAATACCGGGGTTTACCTGACAGGATTACAACAGTTGGGTGACTTCACTCTGGAAGCGGCGGCGCGCAGTGATGACAACTCCCAGTTTGGCCGTCATGGTACATGGCAAACCAGCGCAGGATGGGAGTTTATAGAAGGTTACCGCTTTATTGCCTCCTACGGAACCTCCTACAAAGCGCCTAATTTGGGCCAACTGTATGGTTATTACGGTAATCCGAACCTGAATCCTGAAAAGAGTAAACAGTGGGAAGGCGCATTTGAAGGGCTAACCGCTGGCGTCAGCTGGCGTATTTCAGGTTATCGTAACGATATTAATGACATGATCGATTATGACGATCATCTGCAAAAATATTACAACGAAGGTAAGGCGCGCATTAAAGGTATTGAGGCGACGGCGAATTTCGATACCGGACCGTTAACGCATACGGTCAGTTACGATTACGTTGATGCGCGTAATGCGATTACCGATACGCCATTACCGCGGCGTTCCAAACAGATGGCAAAATATCAACTTGACTGGGACGTTTACGATTTTGACTGGGGGGTGACATATCAATACCTTGGTTCCCGCTATGATTCGGATTACTCCGCTTACCCATACCGGACAGTAAAAATGGGCGGCGTCAGTTTATGGGATCTTACGGTTGCATATCCGGTCACCTCACATCTGACAGTTCGTGGTAAAATAGCCAACCTGTTCGACAAAGATTACGAGACAGTTTATGGCTACCAAACTGCAGGACGAGAATACACCTTGTCTGGCAGCTACACCTTCTGAACCACGTCCCACCGTGCTGGTATTTGATTCCGGCGTCGGTGGATTGTCGGTCTATGATGAGATTCGGCGGCTCCTGCCGGATCTCCACTATATATATGCTTTCGATAACGTGGCTTTCCCCTACGGGGAAAAGAGCGAAACGTTTATCGTTGAGCGCGTTGTCGAGATTGTGACCGCGGTACAGCAGCGCTATCCCCTTTCACTGGCGGTGATTGCCTGTAATACCGCCAGTACGGTCTCACTTCCCGCATTACGTGAAAAGTTTGCCTTCCCGGTGGTGGGCGTTGTGCCTGCGATTAAACCAGCGGCGCGGCTGACCGCAAATGGCGTCGTCGGGCTACTGGCGACGAGAGCCACGGTCAAACGTCCTTATACTCACGAGCTGATTGCGCGCTTCGCCAATGAATGTCAGATAGCGATGTTGGGGTCGGCAGAACTGGTGGAACTGGCGGAAGCTAAACTACATGGCGACTCGGTATCACTGGAAGAGCTGCGCCGCATATTACGCCCATGGCTACGAATGCCGGAGCCGCCTGACACGGTCGTTCTGGGGTGTACGCATTTCCCTCTATTACGGGACGAGCTTTTGCAAGTCCTGCCTGAAGGGACGCGGTTAGTGGATTCCGGCGCGGCGATAGCGCGTCGTACAGCCTGGCTGTTGGAACATGAAGCGCCGGATGCGAAATCAACCGATGCCAATATTGCTTATTGCATGGCAATGACGCCAGGAGCTGAACAATTATTACCCGTTTTACAGCGTTATGGCTTTGAAAGGCTCGAAAAACTGCCGGTTTAATGGCGTTTTGGGTAAATACCAGGCACTTGAGAAATTATTTTAAATTTCCTCTTGTCAGGCAGAAATAACTCCCTATAATGCGCCACCACTGACACGGAACAACGGCACACAGGCCGCCGGGTCAGCGGGGTTCAGACCAGAACCTCACGGAGAAAAGC
>NZ_JBCMFH010000021.1:0-75086 GCF_043848115.1 Salmonella sp. 2020_1395
CCGTGAGGTTCTGGTCTGAACCCCGCTGACCCGGCGGCCTGTGTGCCGTTGTTCCGTGTCAGTGGTGGCGCATTATAGGGAGTTATTTCTGCCTGACAAGAGGAAATTTAAAATAATTTTCTGAGTGTCTCTTTTTTCATCAATGGCGTGCTTAACGTGCCATAAAATAAGCAAATTGCCGTTATTGCAACTGCAATCACACTTCCAGGTGGCATACTAATAACCAAACGAAAGAGAAAGGAAGAACATTCATGCCTTTAAGCGCACAACAATTAGCCGCACAGAAAAATCTATCCTATGTTCTGGCTGAAAAGCTGGCGCAGCGGATATTAAAGGGTGACTACGCCCCCGGTACGATTCTTCCCGGCGAAATAGAACTGGGCGAGCAGTACGGCGTAAGTCGAACGGCAGTTCGCGAAGCGGTGAAAACGTTGACGGCTAAAGGTATGGTGCTACCCCGTCCGCGCATTGGTACGCGGGTAATGCCGCAGGGAAACTGGAACTTTCTGGATCAAGAGCTGCTGACCTGGTGGATGACGGAAGAAAATTTTCATCAGGTGGTAGATCATTTTCTGGTGATGCGTATTAGCCTGGAGCCGCAAGCCTGCCTGCTGGCGGCGACTCTTGGCACACCGGAGCAGAAAGCGCGGCTTAATGCCTTAATGGAAGAGATGGTCGCGCTGAAAAAGCATTTTAAGCGTGAACGCTGGATTGAAGTGGATATGGCGTGGCACGAGCATATCTACGAAATGAGCGCCAATCCCTTTCTAATCTCTTTTGCTACGCTATTTCATTCGGTTTATCACACTTACTTTACCTCAATCACCTATAACGAGGTGGTAAAGCTGGATTTGCACCAGGCCATTGTTGATGCCATCGCTGATGGCGACGGCGAACGCGCTTTCCAGGCCTGCCAGGCGTTGTTAATAGCGCCCAATGAGAGACCAGATAATTAACAGGATATTGAATGACCAGCAAAAAAGCGCGCAGTATGGCTGGCCTGCCGTGGATCGCGGCAATGGCCTTCTTTATGCAGGCGCTAGACGCCACCATTTTGAATACCGCTTTACCGGCTATTGCGCATAGCCTTAACCGTTCCCCACTCGCCATGCAGTCCGCTATTATCAGTTATACCCTGACAGTAGCCATGTTAATTCCGGTAAGCGGCTGGCTGGCTGACCGCTTCGGTACGCGTCGCGTCTTTATGGTCGCCGTAAGCCTGTTTACGTTAGGCTCGCTGGCCTGCGCGCTCTCCAGTTCACTATCTGAATTGGTTATTTTTCGCGTCGTACAAGGCGTCGGAGGAGCGATGATGATGCCAGTGGCGCGACTGGCGTTATTGCGAGCCTATCCGCGTAGTGAGCTGCTGCCCGTTCTTAACTTTGTCACTATGCCGGGGCTGGTAGGTCCGATTCTGGGGCCGGTATTAGGCGGCGTACTGGTGACCTGGGCAAGCTGGCACTGGATCTTCCTGATTAATATTCCCATTGGTGTTGCAGGCATTCTGTATGCCCGCAAATATATGCCCAACTTCACCACGCCGCGTCGCAAGTTTGACATGACCGGCTTCTTTCTTTTTGGGTTAAGTCTGGTTTTATTTTCCAGCGGAATGGAACTGTTTGGCGAAAAGATTGTGGCGACATGGATCGCATCCGCCATTATTTTTTGCAGTATCGTTCTATTATTGGCCTATATCCGCCACGCCCGCCGTCATCCGACACCGTTAATATCACTATCGCTGTTTAAGACACGCACATTTTCCGTCGGTATTGCCGGCAACCTCGCCACGCGTCTGGGGACAGGCTGCGTACCTTTTTTGATGCCGTTAATGCTACAGGTTGGTTTTGGCTACCCGGCTCTGATCGCCGGCTGCATGATGGCGCCGACAGCTTTGGGTTCTATTATCGCGAAATCGACCGTAACGCAGGTTTTGCGACGTTTGGGATACCGGAAGACTCTGGTCGGCATTACGGTATTTATCGGTCTGATGATTGCCCAGTTTTCGTTTCAATCTCCCGCCATGCCGATCTGGATGCTCGTGCTGCCGCTATTCATTCTTGGAATGGCGATGTCCACTCAATTTACGGCAATGAATACGATTACTCTTGCGGATCTGACAGACGATAACGCCAGCAGCGGCAACAGCGTTCTGGCGGTTACGCAGCAATTGTCTATCAGTTTAGGCGTGGCGATCAGCGCGGCGGTGTTACGTATTTATGAAGGTTTTGCGGGCACCAGTACCGTGGAACAGTTCCACTATACCTTTATCACGATGGGGGCGATCACTATCGTGTCCGCGCTGATGTTTATGCTGCTAAGAGCCAAAGACGGCAACAATCTGATTAAAGAACGGCATAAATCTAAACCGACCCACGCACCGTCAAAACCGGAGTAAGCTGAAGCCGCTGTTGTTGCAAGGCGGGCTGCGCCATCCGATGAATCAACACATCAATAGCCAGCTCGCCCAATTCATCTTTCGGCTGATGGATAGTCGTCAGCGGCGGCGTCATATAGCGCGCCAGCTCAATATCATCATAGCCAATGACTGCCATATCCTGCGGAATACGAAGCCCCGCCTGATATAGCGCCTGATAGGCGCCGACAGCCATCGCATCGTTTCCGGTAAAAACCGCTTGCGGTCGCTGTTGATGGGCGAGTAACGCCTGCATGGCGTCAAAGCCGCCGCCAAATTCAAAATCGCCGGTGATCTCATAGCCTTGCGGAATAGCCAACCCTGCGCGTTTCATCGCCGCCCGATACCCTTCCAGCCGTAAACGCGCTGGCGTTTTGTCCAGCGGGCCGGTAATACAGGCTATTCGGGTAAATCCTTTATCGATAAGGTGTTGGGTGGCAAGATCGCCGCCTAACAACGAATTATCCTGAATGAGATCGCTACCGCCCTCGCCATCAAACGGCGACCAGTCCATCATGACGGTAGGAATAGACGGATAACGCTCCATGATTTCACGAGAAGGCTGATGCGTTTCGGTACACAGCAGCAGTAAACCGTCTACCCGTTTTTGCATCAGCGTCTCCAGGTTGCGGTTCATCCGTTGCTCGTCGCCTTCGGTATTGCACAGCACCAGACTATAACCGCGCTCAAAACAGCTTCGCTCAACGCCGCGCACCAGTTCGGAATAAAAAGGGTTGGTACTGGCGGTAATCAGCATACCAATCGTGCGGGTCTGGTTTAACTTGAGGCTTCGCGCCAGCGCAGAAGGCGCATAGTTAAGTGATTTAATCGCCGCTTCAACTTTTTCGGTTATCGTCTCACTCACAAAGCGATCTTTGTTAATAACGTGAGAGACCGTCGATGTAGAGACTCCCGCCAGGCGGGCAACATCTTTCATAGTAGCCAAGCGTTACCCCTGCTGATGTAAAAACGCTTCTATCTCTTCGCGCCACGGAACGGAAGGTTGCGCGCCTTTACGCGTTACGGCAATCGCGGCGGCGGCATGGGCAAAGCGAATCGCTTCCGGCAACGGCGTCTCCTCCAGTATCGCGGTGATAAAGGCGCCGTTAAACGTATCTCCGGCGGCAATGGTATCGACAGCCTCAACGCTAAATCCAGGAACGCGGCGGCCCTCGCCGTTTACGCTGGCCCAGACGCCACGGCTTCCTAAGGTAATTAATACGGTTCGAATGCCTTTATCATGCAAAACCTGCGCAGCTTTCGCGGCATCGTCGTCATTTTCCACACGCACGCCCGTCAGCTTTTCAGCTTCCGTTTCATTTGGCGTGATGATGTCCACCAGCGCCAGCAGTTCATCCGGTAGCTCACGGGCAGGCGCCGGGTTCAGCGCAACAGTAGTATGATGTTGATGGGCGATTTTCGCCGCCGCCAGTACGCTTTCCAGCGGCGATTCCAGCTGCATCAGTAACGCATCCGCCTGCGCGATACGTTCACGTTGCGCATCAACCAACGCCGGCGATAACGCGGCATTCGCTCCGGCATGAATACCGATGACGTTCTCGCCTTCGCCGTTAACGAAAATCAGCGCCACCCCGGTAGACTCGCCTTTAATAACGCTAACTGGCGCGATATCAATACGATCGCTGACTAATTGTTTACGAATACTGTCGCCAATATCGTCATCGCCCGTGCAGGCTATAAACGCAATATTTGCCCCGCTACGTCCCGCAGCAACCGCCTGATTCGCGCCTTTCCCGCCAAACGCGACCTGATAATGGCTACCGGTTACCGTTTCACCCGGGGTAGGGAAGGACTCAAGATTAAGGATATGATCGGCATTAATGCTGCCAAGGACGATGAGATTACCTGCGGTTTTCATATTCGGGGTTCCACGTCAAAGTGCGCCACCGGTTAGGGTGGCGCGTGCCCTGCTTTTCTTTTTTTACGTTCACCTCAGCGGAGGCTCGCGTATTTCTGTCGCCATCAGGCCATAGTTGACCCGTGTCGTTTATTACTGCTTGATGACCAGTTTCAGGTCAACCGGATATTTGGCCTGAACTTTTTCGCCTTTCAGCACCTTATCCGCCACTTCAACGCCTTTGGCGCCGATTTGATCCGGTAACTGAGCGATAGTCGCTGCCAGTTTGCCATCTTTTACGGCCTTTTCGCCATCCGGCGTACCGTCAAATCCAACCACCATCACATCTGCTTTACCGGCAGTTTGCAGCGCGCGCAGTGCGCCCAGCGCCATTTCATCGTTCTGGGCGAAGACAGCCTGAACATCCGGATGCGCGGTCAGCAGGTTCTGCATGACGTTCAGACCCTTAGTACGGTCGAAATCGGCAGGCTGGCTGGCCAGGACATTAAATTTGTGAGCGGCTACCGCCTGCTGGAAACCTTCGCCACGCTCACGCGCCGCAGATGTTCCGGCAATGCCTTGCAACTCAATCACTTTGGCGCCTTCGCCAGCTTTTTTCGCGATATAGTCGCCAGCGATCTTACCGCCCAGCACGTTATCAGACGCGATATGGCTGACGACATCGCCTTTGGTTGCCTGGCGGTCAAGCGTGATAACCGGAATCTTCGCCTGGTTAGCCATCTTCACCGCGTTACCCACCGCATCGGAGTCAGTCGGGTTGATCAGCAGAATTTTGGTCCCGCGAACGGTTAAATCCTGCACGTTCGCCAGCTCTTTGGCAGGGTTGTTCTGGGAGTCCAGCACCACCAGGTTATAACCCAGTTTATCCGCCTCTTTTTGCGCCCCGTCTTTTAACGACACGAAGAAGGGATTATTGAGGGTAGAGATCACCAGCGCAATGGTGTCCTTCGCCATTGCATTCGCGCTCACAGTGGCGCTCAGCGCAACAGCAGATACCAGGGTAGCCAGTTTTTTCATGTTCATATTTCAGATGTCCTGTAGTCGTTGTTACTGCTTTTTGTTGTCTACCAGTACCGCCAGCAAAATCACCACCGCTTTGACGATCATCTGGTAATAGGAGGAAACACCTAACAAATTCAAACCATTATTAAGGAAGCCGAGAATCAATGCGCCGATCAATGTCCCAACAATGCGTCCTTTACCGCCTGCAAGGCTGGTGCCGCCCAGCACCACGGCGGCAATAGCATCCAGCTCATAGCCGGTACCCGCCGTCGGCTGCGCGGAAGAGAGGCGCGCCACTTCAATGATGCCCGCCAGCGACGCTGTCAGGCCGCAAAGTGAATAGACGATAATTTTCACTTTGCTCACGCTAATGCCAGACAGGCGCGTCGCCGCTTCGTTACCACCCAGCGCGTAGATATAGCGTCCCAGACGGGTGTGATGCAGCATATACCAGGCGGCGATAAAGACGATAGCCATGATCCAGACCGGCGTAGGAACGCCCAGCGGACGGCCGATACCGAACCAGCCAAACAGATCGGCGTTATCGGTAAAGCCAGTGTTGACCGGGCTACCGTCGGTGTAAACCATCGTCACGCCGCGCAGTAGCAGCATCATCACCAGCGTAGCGATAAACGCCTGTACGCGGCCTTTCGCGACGATAACGCCAGTGACGGCGCCAATCGCAGCGCCCAGCGCCAGCGCGGCGGCAACCGCGACCAGCGCATTCACTTCAACGCCGACGATTGAAGCGGCAACCGCGCCGGTGAGCGCCAGCAGGGAGCCGACGGACAGATCGATCCCCGATGTCAGAATCACCAACGTCATCCCCACCGCCATAATGGCGTTGACGGAGGTCTGTTGAAGAATATTGAACAGATTATTAACGGTAAAAAAGTTGGGGCTCAACGTCGAAACAATCGCGATCAGCACCAGCAGGGCAATGAGCGACTTCTGCTCAAGAAGCCACGCTTTAGTGAAATAACGGCGACCAGAAACAGCCTGGGTTGTCATCTTTTTTACTCCTGATTCACGCGATTAAGCTTGCCCACTGCGGCAGCCATTAACACTTCCTGGGTGGCCTGCTCGCGAGTAAATTCACCGCTGAGATGCCCTTCATGCATGACGATGATGCGATCGCTCATGCCTAATACTTCTGGCATCTCAGATGAGACCAGAATGATGCTCAGGCCGTCGGCCTTAAACTGGTTGATAAGCTGGTAAATCTCTTTCTTGGCGCCGACGTCCACGCCGCGGGTCGGCTCGTCGAGAATGAGCACTTTCGGGCGCGTCATCAACCCGCGGGCAATCGCCACTTTTTGCTGATTACCGCCAGAAAGCAGGCCTATCGCCTGTTCCATTGACGGCGTCTTGACGTTGAACAGACGGATAAAATCCCCCACCGCCTGCTGCTCATCTTTGTGTTTCAGGCTTCCGCCAGCGCGGCTGAAATAGTCCAGCGCCGTCAGCGACATATTCTCTTTAACTGACATGCCGAGCACCAGTCCATCGCGCTTACGGTCTTCAGAGATATAAACGATGCCATTGGCCAGCCCGTCCTGCGGAGAACGCGTCACCACTTCGTGTCCATCAAGCGTCACATAACCGCTGGTTCGCGGCATCGCGCCGTACAATACTTTCATCAGCTCGGTGCGACCGGCGCCCATCAGGCCGGAGATGCCAAGAATCTCGCCTTTTCGCAGCACAAAAGAGACATCATTCACGCCCGGTCCGCACAGATTATCGACCTTGAGGCGAATCTCACCCGGCGCGTTATCCAGATGCGGGTACTGATCTTCCAGCTTACGTCCCACCATCATTTCGATAAGAGAATCTTCGGTCAACGTGGCCACTTCACGCTCGGCGATAAATTGCCCATCGCGGAAGACCGTCACGTCATCGCAAATTTCGAAGATCTCTTTCATACGGTGGGAGATATAGACAATGCCGCGCCCCTGCGATTTTAATTCGCGGATAACGCGGAACAGAGAGTCGGTTTCAGTGTCGGTCAGCGCATCGGTCGGTTCATCCATAATGATGACTTTGGATTCGAAGCTCAGTACTTTGGCGATTTCCACCATTTGCTGATCGCCGATAGAGAGTTCGCCCACCAGCTTATCGCTCTTAAAGCGCAGATTGAGTTTGGCTAAGAGCTGGTCGGCTTCGGCATACATCTTTTTCCAGTCGATTTTGCCAAAGCGATTCACAAACTCACGGCCCAGGAAGATATTTTCCGCAATGGTCAACTGCGGGATCAGGTTCAGTTCCTGATGAATAATGCCGATCCCGGCTTCCTGAGACGATTTAGGCCCGTTAAAGGTGGTCTCTTTACCCAGCCATAACAACGATCCCGCATCTCGCGTATAGATGCCGGTTAATACTTTCATCATGGTGGATTTTCCGGCGCCGTTTTCCCCCACCAGCGCCATAACGCGGCCAGGATAAACGTTTAACGCGGCGCCGGAGAGAGCCTTCACGCCGGGGAACGCTTTATCGATCCCTTTGAGTTGCAGTAATGCGTCCATAGCGGCCTCAGAAAGTGACGCCAGCGCAAAGAATGACGTTCGCATACGGGGAACACTCCCCGCTGCGAATCACCGCCTGACTGTCTGCAGTCAATTTTTTGAATTGTTCGTGTGTCGTATAACTAATTTTTATGGTGTTTCCCTGGTGTTGCTGCAGTTGCTCAAGGTGAGTGAGCAACGTTTCGTGGAGCTGCGGATTCTGTTGTTTGATTTCCGTTGCAAGAATCGCCGCCTCAACCTGCATTTCCCGGGTCACGACATCCACCACCTGCATAAAAGAAGGTACGCCCTGAGTTAGTGCTATATCGATACGCGCGGTGCTATTCGGGATGGGTAAACCCGCATCACAGACTACCAGAGTATCAGTATGCCCCAGACGGGAAATGACCGACGAGATTTCAGAGTTGAGTACGGTGCCTTTCTTCATTTTTCTGCTCCACTAGCGAAACGTTTCGCTGGCCGCAGTGTAACCCTGGATGTGTTCATAAAACCATCATGACGTAACAGAATTGTGATCGCCGTCGAAACGTTTCGCTAGCGGAAATCAGGTGAAGATAATCGCCCAATGGCGATTATCTTGTGGGAATCTACGGATTGGCCAGGCCGGGTAAGCCAACGCGGCCCCCGGCATGTTGATGGGAGGTTAAATCTCGACCTGCGTACCTAACTCAATCACGCGGTTAGGCGGGATCTCGAACTGATCCGGCGCGCGCAGGGCGTTGCGTTGCAGCAACAAATACAGTTTACCGCGCAAACGCAAATACCACGGGCGTTTGCCGACAATCAACGACTCGTGCGACATAAAGAACGACGTTTCCATCATCCGACAGCTAAGCCCTTCCAGACCGCAGCGGTGGAACACCTCTTCAACGTTTGGCGTTTCGCGCCAGCCGTAGCTGGCCACCACGCGCCAGAATGTCGGAGACAACTGCTCAATCTGCACCCGGCGAACGTTATGCACATAAGGCGCATCTTCCGTACGCAACGTCAGTAAGATTACGCGCTCATGCAACACTTTGTTGTGCTTCAGGTTATGCAATAAAGCAAAAGGGATCACACTGAGCGCGCGCGACATGTATACGGCAGTACCCGGTACCCGAACCGGCGGTGACTTCTCCAGTGAAGCAATCATCGCTTCCAACGAATTACCGTGTTCATGCATACGACGCAACAGACGGAAACGCTCGCTCTTCCAGGTGGTCATGATCGTGAACATGATCAGGCCCAGGCTCAGCGGCAGCCAACCACCGGACAACAATTTGTCGAGGTTGGCCGAGAACAGCGGGATATCCACGCACAGGAACGCGATGAGGATCAGCGCGACAAAATATTTGTTCCAGTGCCAGTTCTTACGCGCCACGGTCGTAGAAAGAATAGACGTCAGCACCATCGTGCCGGTCACGGCGATACCATAGGCCGCCGCCAGGTTGCTGGAGTGCTCAAAGCTAACAATAACAACCACGACCGCGAAATAAAGCAGCCAGTTAACGAAAGGGATGTAGATCTGACCGGACTCCATCTCGGAGGTATGGATAATGCGCATTGGCGACAAATAGCCAAGACGCACGGCCTGACGCGTCAGCGAAAAGACGCCGGAAATGACCGCCTGGGAGGCGATCACCGTCGCCAGCGCGGCCAGAATCAGCAGCGGAATTAACGCCCAGTCCGGCGCCAACAGGAAGAAGGGGTTTTTAATCGCTTCCGGATGCTTTAGTAGCAATGCGCCCTGACCAAAGTAGTTCAGTACTAACGACGGCAGTACCACGGTAAACCACGCCAGGCGAATCGGGAACTTACCGAAGTGTCCCATATCGGCGTACAACGCCTCTACGCCGGTAATCGACAGCACCACCGCGCCCAACGCAATAAATGATACGGTTTTATATTCAAGGAAAAAACGTACCGCCCAGACAGGATTCAGCGCATGTAACACTTCGGGATTGGCGATAATACTGCGCAGGCCAAGTACCGCCAGGATCAAAAACCAGGTCAGCATGATCGGCGCAAAGAGTTTTCCTACCATTCCCGTACCGTGCTTCTGAATCATAAACAACAGAGTCAGCACAATAATGGAGAGCGGGACAATCCAGGTATCCAGCTGCGGCGCGACAATCTCCAGGCCTTCAATCGCCGACATCACCGAAATCGCCGGCGTAATGACCACTTCGCCATAGAAAAAGCTGCCGCCTATCAGTCCCATGATAACTAACATGGATGTGGTGCGCGCCGAGGTATTACGCCCGGCAAGCGACATCAGCGTCAAAATTCCACCTTCACCCGCGTTATCGGCGCGCATCACGAAGGTGAGGTATTTGATGGAAACCACAAAGATGAGTAGCCAGAAGATCAGCGACAGAAAACCAAACACGGCATCTCGTTCAACGCCAAAACCAAACTGACCGGACAAACATTCACGAAGCGTATAAAGCGGGCTGGTACCAATATCACCGTAGACAACCCCAATAGCTGCGAGGGTAATCGCAGGCAACGATTGCTTATTATCAGTGCTCATAGACTCATCTTTCGTTTATACACGTCACCCTTCACGCTACCTCCTTGTCGGCTGCATTCGCTTACCCCAGCCACACGTTTAAGTCAGTGCCAGGGGATTCACTCCTTTGCCGCCTTGATGTAGTTTGAATGAATGAGTGTATAGATATGAAATGTGTGCTTAGTCCCTTGGCCCACAAAAAAGCGCACAGTATGCACGATTAATCATAAAATCGTACCCCTAAATGAAGCCAGATTAACCTGGCTCAAAGAAAAATAAACAGCGCGTCAGACGATTACAGCCCCGGTGGTGAAACGTCTATACTCGCAATTAGCATGATCCATTTGTCGAAAGGACGCCTCTTTATTATGGCTCACCCACATTTATTAGCGGAAAGAATTTCCCGTCTGAGCAGCGCCCTTGAGAAGGGGCTGTATGAACGTAGTCATGCCATACGCCTTTGCCTACTGGCGGCGTTAAGCGGTGAGAGCGTCTTTTTGTTGGGCCCGCCCGGTATCGCCAAGAGTCTGATTGCCCGCCGCCTGAAGTTTGCTTTCCAGCGCGCCCGCGCTTTTGAATATCTGATGACACGCTTTTCCACGCCGGAAGAGGTGTTTGGCCCGCTCTCTATTCAGGCGCTGAAAGATGAAGGTCGCTATGAACGCTTAACGACCGGCTACCTTCCCGAAGCCGAAATCGTTTTTCTGGATGAAATCTGGAAAGCCGGGCCCGCTATCCTGAACACATTGCTGACCGCCATTAACGAACGCCATTTCCGCAACGGCGCGTTTGAGGAAAAAATCCCGATGCGGCTGCTGGTGGCGGCCTCTAACGAACTGCCCGAAGCGGACAGCAGCCTGGAAGCCTTGTACGACCGAATGTTGATTCGCCTGTGGCTGGATAAAGTTCAGGATAAAGCCAATTTCCGCTCCATGCTGGTTAGTCAGCAGGATGAGAGTGATAACCCGGTCCCCGCCTCGTTACAGGTTAGCGACGAAGAATATCAACAGTGGCAAAAAGATATCGGCGCGATTTCACTGCCAGATCCGGTCTTTGAGCTGATATTTACTCTGCGCCAACAGCTGGATAATTTGCCGAATGCGCCTTATGTCTCCGACCGTCGCTGGAAGAAAGCCATCCGCCTGTTAAAGGCCAGCGCCTTCTTTAGCGGACGCGACGCGGTTGCGCCGATTGACCTTATCCTGCTAAAAGATTGCTTGTGGTATGACGCGCAGAGTCTGAATCTCATGCAACAGCAACTGGAAATATTGATGACCGGACACGCCTGGCAGCAGCAGGCCATGCTGACTCGCCTCGGCGGTATCGTCCAGCGCCGCCTCCAGTTGCAGCAACAGCAAAGCGATAAAACCGCCTTCACAGTCATTAAAGAAGGCGGTATGTTCAGCCGCCGCCCGCATTACACTTTACCGCCGGAAGCCAGCGCGTCAACGTTGACGTTATTGCTACAAAAACCGCTAAAACTGCATGATATGGAAGTGATCCATATTACCTTTGACCGCAGCGCGCTGGAACTTTGGCTGACCAAAGGCGGCGAGATCCGCGGCAAACTGAACGGGATCGGCTTTGCCCAAACGTTGAATATGGAAGTCGATAACGCTCAACATCTGGTGGTGCGCGACATCAGTCTACAAGGTACCCGTCTGGCGTTACCGGGAGCGGCTGAAGACAGTATGCCTGCGGAGATCAAACAGCAGCTGGAAACGTTAGAAAACGACTGGCGCCAGCAGCATACCCGCTTCAGCGAGCAGCAACATTGCCTGTTTATTCACAGCGACTGGTTAGGGCGCATTGAGGCCAGCCTGCAGGATGTAGGAGAACAGATCCGCCAGGCGCAACAATGCTGACGCTGGATACGCTAAATACCATGCTGGCCGTCAGCGAAGAGGGAATGGTCGAAGAGATGATCCTCGCGCTACTGGCTTCCCCACAGCTGGTCATTTTCTTTGAAAAGTTTCCGCGTTTAAAAAACGCCGTGACCGCCGATCTCCCGCGCTGGCGGGAAGCGCTACGCAGCCGTCTTAAAGACGCACGCGTTCCGCCGGAACTCACGGAAGAGGTCATGTGTTATCAGCAAAGCCAACTTCTCTCTACCCCACAGTTCATCGTGCAACTGCCGCAAATACTGGCGTTGCTTCATCGCCTGCATTCACCGTATACCGCGCAGGCGAAGCAGTTGACGGAGAGCAACAGTACCTTTACCCCTGCGCTACACACGCTTTTTTTGCAACGCTGGCGGTTAAGTCTGGTCGTGCAGGCCACCACGTTAAACCAGCAATTACTGGAAGAAGAGCGCGAGCAGTTGCTGAGTGACGTTCAGGAACGGATGACGCTGAGCGGGCAACTGGAACCGACGCTGGCGGAAAATGATAATGCCGCAGGCCGACTGTGGGATATGAGCGCGGGCCAGCTTAAACGTGGTGATTATCAACTGATCGTAAAATACGGCGAATTTCTCGCCGCCCAGCCGGAGCTAATGCAACTGGCGGAACAACTGGGACGTTCGCGGGAAGCCAAATCGGTACCGAAAAAAGACGCGCCGATGGAAACCTTTCGTACACTGGTACGCGAACCCGCTACGGTGCCGGAGCAGGTTGACGGTATTCAGCAAGGCGATGATATTCTGCGCCTGTTGCCGCCAGAGCTGGCGACGCTCGGCATCACCGAGCTGGAATATGAATTCTACCGCCGGTTAGTGGAAAAACAGCTCCTCACCTATCGCCTGCATGGCGAAGCGTGGCGTGAGAAAGTGACCGAACGGCCGGTAGTACACCAGGATGTCGACGAGCAGCCGCGCGGACCGTTTATTGTCTGCGTCGATACTTCAGGCTCGATGGGGGGATTTAACGAGCAGTGCGCAAAAGCGTTCTGCCTGGCGTTGATGCGCGTTGCGCTGGCGGATAACCGCCGCTGCTTTATTATGCTGTTTTCCACTGACGTTGTGCGTTATGAACTCTCCGGCCCGGAAGGTATCGAGCAGGCCATCCGCTTTTTAAGTCAACGTTTTCGCGGCGGCACGGATATCGCCAGCTGTTTTCGCGCCATTATTGAAAGAATGCAGGGACGGGAATGGTTTGATGCCGATGCGGTGGTCATTTCGGATTTTATCGCCCAGCGCTTGCCGGATGACGTGGTGAGCAAAGTGGGAGAGTTGCAGCGTCTTCACCAGCATCGATTCCATGCGGTGGCGATGTCGGCGCACGGCAAACCCGGCATCATGCGCATTTTCGATCATATCTGGCGCTTTGACACCGGGATGCGAAGCCGCCTGCTGAGACGCTGGCGGCGCTAACGGCTTATAAAATAGCAGGAATGCTTTCGCGAACCTGAGCGGGCCATACGCCGCACTGCACCTGACCAATATGCGGCAATTGCAGCAGCAACATCGTCAGACGCGACTGCCCAATCCCGCCGCCGATGGTCTGCGGCATTTCGCCGCGCAGCAGCGCCTGATGCCACACCAGTTGCAGGCGATCTTCATCACCGGTCAACGCCAGCTGGCGCATCAGCGTATCGGCATCTACACGGATACCCATAGAGGAAAGCTCAAACGCATCTTCCAGCACTGGGTTCCACACCAGGATATCGCCGTTCAGACCGGCGTAGCCCAGCTCAGATGCGGAGCTCCAGTCATCATAATCCGGCGCGCGTACATCATGGCGGTGGCCATCGCTCAGTTTACCGCCGATCCCCACCAGGAAAACGGCGCCAAGTTCTTTGGCGATCGCGCGTTCGCGCCCTTTCGCATCCAGATCCGGATAGCGAGACAACAGCTCCTGGCTGTGAACAAACTGAATTTGCTCTGGCAGGAACGGCGCCAGACCAAACTGTTTATGCACTTCCGCTTCCGTCGCCTTAATACCTGCCCATATAGCCTCTACTGTGCTTTTCAGGGTGGAAAATTGGCGCTCGCCATCGCCCATGACACGCTCCCAGTCCCACTGATCCACATAGACCGAGTGGAGCGGAGAGAGTCGGTCTTCATCGGGGCGAAGGGCTTTCATGTGCGTGTACAGCCCTTCGCCCGCGCTGAAGTCATGTTGCCCCAGGGTTTGACGTTTCCACTTCGCCAGTGAATGCACCACTTCGAACTGGGCGTCAGGCAACGCTTTCACTTTTACCTGCACCGCTTTTTCACAGCCGGACAAATTATCCTGCGTACCATCCCCTACGCGACTCAGGATCGGCGCCTGGACCTCAATCAGACCCAGACGCTCCTCCAGCTGGCGAGAGAAATGTGATTTCACGAAGCTAATTTGACGTTGTTTGGCAATGTAAGCGGTTTTCATTTTTTTACTCCTGCGTCCTGTTGCCTATGATTAAGCAACAAAACGAGAGCACTATTCAATAATCAACAGATAAAAAGCTAACTTCGGTTTTGATTCGTTAAAAATAATGGCTAAAATAGAGATAATCATTAATCTGCATAAGAAAAAGCGATGGAAAATTATCAGATCGACAATCTGGACCGCGGCATCCTTGACGCCTTAATGGGAAATGCCCGCACTGCCTACGCCGAACTGGCCAAACAATTTGGCGTTAGCCCTGGAACCATTCACGTTCGCGTCGAGAAAATGAAGCAGGCCGGGATCATTACGGGCGCACGGATTGACGTCAGCCCTAAACAACTGGGCTACGATGTGGGCTGCTTTATTGGCATCATCCTCAAAAGCGCCAAAGACTATCCCTCCGCACTGGCCCGGCTGGAAAGCCTGGATGAGGTGACGGAAGCGTATTACACCACCGGTCACTACAGCATCTTTATAAAAGTGATGTGCAAATCAATCGACGCGCTTCAGCACGTACTTATCAACAAGATCCAAACAATTGATGAAATTCAGTCCACTGAGACACTGATCGTCTTGCAGAACCCGATCATGCGCACCATCAAGCCATGATCGGCTTTTTTAATCCCACATTTTTCCACAGGTAGATCCCAGCTCGTTCACAGAGTACAATGCAGCCTCTTTACCTGAGCGAGCGATCAATGGCAGACATTACTCTTATCAGCGGCAGCACCCTGGGCGGCGCCGAATACGTCGCGGAACATCTGGCGGAAAAGCTGGAAGCTGCCGGTTTTTCAACCGAAACGGTGCACGGTCCGTTATTAGAGGATCTGTCAACTTCCGGGATCTGGCTGATAATCAGCTCAACGCACGGCGCCGGAGACATTCCGGATAACCTGACCCCTTTCTATGAAGACCTTCAGACGCAGAAACCCGATCTTTCCGCGGTACGTTTCGGCGCAATTGGCATTGGCAGTCGAGAATACGACACGTTTTGCGGCGCGATTGAGAAAATAGAAGCGGAACTGAAAGACACTGGCGCAAAACAGGTTGGGGAAACACTGAAGATCAACATCCTTGAACATGAGATTCCGGAAGATCCAGCGGAGATTTGGCTCGGATCTTGGATTAATTTACTCAAATAAGTGTAAAGATCGTGCGATCCATTGTGGATAAATCTGGTGGAAAGCTTGGATCAACCGGTAGTTATCCAAAGAATAACCGTTGTTCACTTTTTGAGTTGTGTATAAGTACCCGTTTTGATCCCAGCTTATACGGGCCACGATCACCGATCATTCACAGCTAGTGATCCTTTCCAACGCATTGATCTTTATTACAGGATCCGGGTTATCCACAGCCTGGTGCGATCCTAATAAGAGATCACAATAGAACAGATCTCTAAATAAAAAGATCTTCTTTTTAATAGCCCGGATCCCGGGGCTTTCTCCATCGGCTAAAGTTGAGTAGAATCCACCGCCCGGGCTTCAATCCATTTTCACACCGCGTTATGCGAGGCAATTACCATGTTTTATCAGGATCCTTTTGACGTCATTATTATTGGCGGGGGTCATGCAGGCACTGAGGCCGCGATGGCCGCAGCGCGTATGGGTCAACAGACTCTGCTTTTGACACACAATATTGACACGTTGGGACAGATGAGCTGCAACCCGGCGATCGGCGGTATTGGAAAGGGACATCTGGTAAAAGAGGTGGATGCGCTCGGCGGTCTGATGGCGAAAGCGATCGATCAGGCAGGTATTCAGTTTAGGATACTAAACGCCAGCAAAGGTCCGGCCGTTCGCGCTACCCGGGCTCAGGCGGATCGAGTCTTATATCGCCAGGCGGTGCGTACCGCGCTGGAGAATCAGCCGAATCTGATGATCTTCCAGCAAGCTGTTGAAGATCTGATTGTCGAAAACGATCGCGTTGTCGGCGCTGTGACCCAAATGGGGCTCAAATTCCGCGCGAAAGCGGTGGTGCTGACCGTCGGGACCTTCCTGGACGGCAAAATTCATATTGGTCTGGATAACTACAGCGGCGGTCGTGCTGGCGATCCGCCATCCATCCCGCTGTCTCGCCGTCTGCGTGAGCTTCCGCTACGCGTCAGTCGCCTGAAAACCGGCACACCGCCGCGTATTGATGCGCGTACTATCGATTTCAGCGTGTTGGCTCAACAGCATGGCGATAACCCGATGCCGGTTTTCTCGTTTATGGGGAATGCTTCTCAGCATCCGCAACAGGTGCCGTGTTACATCACGCATACCAATGAGAAAACCCATGACGTGATTCGTAATAACCTCGATCGTAGCCCAATGTACGCTGGCGTGATCGAAGGGATCGGCCCACGCTACTGTCCTTCGATCGAAGACAAGGTGATGCGTTTTGCCGATCGTAACCAGCATCAGATCTTCCTTGAGCCGGAAGGACTGACCTCTAACGAGATTTACCCTAACGGTATCTCCACCAGCCTGCCGTTCGATGTACAGATGCAGATTGTCCGTTCCATGCAGGGCATGGAGAACGCGAAGATCGTTCGCCCTGGTTACGCGATTGAGTACGATTTCTTCGACCCGCGAGATCTGAAACCGACTCTGGAAAGTAAATTTATTCACGGCCTGTTCTTTGCTGGTCAAATCAACGGTACTACCGGCTATGAAGAGGCTGCGGCGCAGGGCTTGCTCGCTGGTCTGAATGCCGCGCGTCTTTCCGCCGACAAAGAGGGCTGGGCACCTGCGCGTTCTCAGGCTTATCTCGGCGTGCTGGTGGACGATCTCTGTACGCTGGGCACCAAAGAGCCGTATCGCATGTTTACCTCCCGTGCCGAATATCGTCTGATGCTACGTGAGGACAATGCCGATCTGCGTCTGACTGAAATGGGCCGCGAGCTGGGTCTGGTGGATGATGAACGCTGGGCGCGCTTCAACGAGAAGCTGGAAAATATCGAACGCGAACGTCAGCGGCTGAAATCGACATGGGTAACGCCGTCTGCGGAATCCGCCGATGAAGTGAATGCGCATTTGACCACGCCTCTCTCCCGTGAGGCCAGCGGCGAAGATCTGTTGCGTCGTCCGGAAATGACCTACGCGCAGCTCACTTCGCTTGCCGCATTCGCGCCTGCGCTTGAAGATGAGCAAGCCGCTGAGCAGGTGGAAATCCAGGTCAAATACGAAGGCTATATCGCTCGCCAGCAGGATGAGATTGAAAAACAACTACGTAACGAGAATACGTTGCTGCCTGCCACGCTGGATTATCGTCAGGTTTCCGGTCTGTCGAACGAAGTTATCGCCAAGCTGAACGATCATAAACCGGCGTCTATCGGCCAGGCATCGCGTATCTCCGGCGTTACGCCTGCGGCAATCTCCATTCTGCTGGTATGGCTGAAAAAACAAGGTATGCTGCGTCGTAGCGCTTGATAACACTAATTTGGCGGGGGCGCTTCGCTTGCCCGCCCTACAAATTTGTAGGCCCGATAAGCGAAAGCGCATCGGGCATTTGATTATTAACAGGTAATGACCGTGCTCAACAAACTCTCTCGTCTGCTGGCTGATGCCGGTATTTCTCTTACCGATCACCAGAAAACGCTGCTGGCCGCCTACGTTGATATGCTGCACAAATGGAACAAAGCATACAACCTGACGTCAGTGCGGGATCCCAACGAAATGTTGGTACGCCATATTCTCGACAGCATAGTCGTTGCGCCGTATCTTCAGGGACAGCGTTTTATCGACGTAGGAACAGGACCGGGGCTGCCGGGCATCCCGCTGGCTATTGTTCTCCCTGACGCGCATTTCACCTTACTCGACAGCCTGGGCAAGCGGGTACGTTTTCTGCGTCAGGTCCAGCACGAACTGAAACTGGAAAACATCACGCCGGTTCAAAGCCGCGTTGAAGCCTATCCCTCCGAACCACCGTTTGATGGCGTTATCAGCCGCGCTTTCGCATCGTTGAATGATATGGTGAGCTGGTGTCACCATCTGCCGGGAGAGAAAGGGCGTTTTTATGCCTTAAAAGGGCAATTGCCAGGGGATGAAATTGCCTCACTACCTGACAATTTTAGCGTCGAATCTGTTGAAAAATTACGCGTTCCGCAACTGGAAGGCGAGCGGCATCTGGTGATTATTAAGTCAAACAAAGTTTAATTTTTATCAAAAAAAATAGAAAAAAAACGACGCGGCTTGTGTTAAAAATCGACAGGTATAACGCATTTCAGCGTTGTTACATTTAACTCTGGATTTACGGTTTCGTTTCAACATGACAACGTCGCTTCTTTTGTTAAAACAGAGAGTAATCAACTTTGTAAATATCAGTCTGCTAAAAATCGAATCGAAAAATCACTTTTGCTTGTTAAATTTTTATTATAAATGTCAATGGGGCGTTTTTAAGGTGTAAGCTGGTATTTTTAAAACAGTACCTGGTTTTACGCTTAAATATCAAAAAGATGAAAAGGCATGAATTGACACGTAAATGAATTGCGTAAGCATGAATATGTTTAATGTGTGATCTGGTGCACGCTTTATCGCCAGTGTTTTCGCGCTATTTGCAGTTTTGTACGATCGTTCACACTTTGGCTAAAAGTTAAAAATGCGGGCCAGAGAAAAATATTTAAACATTTATTCACCTTTTGGCTACTTATTGTTTGAAATCACGGGGGCGCACCGTATAATTTGACCGCTTTTTGATGCTTGACTCTAAGTCTTAAAGAACGTTTTATACGACACGCGGCATACCTCGAAGTGAGCAGGAGTAAAAACGTGATGTCTGTGTCGCTCGTGAGTCGAAACGTTGCTCGTAAGCTTCTGTTCATTCAGTTTCTGGCGGTAATAGCAAGTGGATTGCTGTTTTGCCTCAAAGACCCCTTCTGGGGCATCTCCGCAGTATGTGGGGGATTGGCAGTGGCACTGCCTAATATGTTGTTTATGATATTTGCCTGGCGTCACCAGGCGCATACACCTGCTAAGGGCCGCGTGTCCTGGACTTTCGCCTTCGGTGAAGCCTTCAAGGTGTTAGCGATGCTGGTTTTACTGGTGGTGGCGTTGGCGGTTTTAAAGGCGGTGTTTTTGCCGCTGATCGTTACGTGGGTTTTGGTGCTGGTGGTTCAGATACTGGCGCCGGCTGTAATTAACAACAAAGGGTAAAAGGCATCATGGCTTCAGAAAATATGACGCCGCAGGAATACATAGGACACCATCTGAATAACCTTCAGCTGGACCTGCGTACTTTCTCGCTGGTGGATCCGCAGAACCCCCCAGCCACCTTCTGGACGCTCAATATTGACTCCATGTTCTTCTCGGTGGTGCTGGGTCTGTTGTTTCTGGTGATGTTCCGTAGCGTTGCTAAAAAAGCGACCAGCGGCGTGCCAGGCAAGTTTCAGACCGCGATTGAGCTGATAGTCGGCTTTGTGCATGGCAGCGTCAAAGACATGTACCATGGCAAAAGCAAGCTGATTGCGCCGCTGGCCCTGACGATTTTCGTCTGGGTATTCCTTATGAACCTGATGGACTTACTGCCTATCGACCTGCTGCCGTATATCGCTGAGCATTGGCTGGGTCTGCCGGCAACGCGCGTGGTGCCGTCTGCTGACGTCAACATCACCCTGTCGATGGCGCTGGGCGTATTCATCCTTATTCTGTTCTACAGCATCAAAATGAAAGGCATCGGCGGCTTCGCAAAAGAGTTGACGCTGCAGCCGTTCAATCACTGGGCGTTCATTCCTGTCAACTTAATCCTTGAAGGGGTAAGTCTGCTGTCCAAACCGGTTTCTCTCGGTCTGCGACTGTTCGGCAACATGTATGCCGGTGAGCTGATTTTCATTCTGATTGCTGGTCTGTTGCCGTGGTGGTCACAGTGGATTCTGAATGTGCCGTGGGCCATTTTCCACATCCTGATTATTACGCTGCAAGCCTTCATTTTCATGGTTCTGACGATTGTCTATCTGTCGATGGCGTCCGAAGAGCATTAATTTACCAACACTACTACGTTTTAACTGAAACAAACTGGAGACTGTCATGGAAAACCTGAATATGGATCTGCTGTACATGGCTGCCGCTGTGATGATGGGTCTGGCGGCAATCGGTGCTGCGATCGGTATCGGCATCCTCGGGGGTAAATTCCTGGAAGGCGCGGCGCGTCAACCTGATCTGATTCCTCTGCTGCGTACTCAGTTCTTTATCGTTATGGGTCTGGTGGATGCTATCCCGATGATCGCTGTAGGTCTGGGTCTGTACGTGATGTTCGCTGTCGCGTAGTAAGCGTTGCTTGAATTAAGAGCAATATCAGAAGGTTAACTAGATAGAGGCATTGTGCTGTGAATCTTAACGCAACAATCCTCGGCCAGGCCATCGCGTTTATTCTCTTTGTCTGGTTTTGCATGAAGTACGTATGGCCGCCGTTAATGGCAGCCATCGAGAAACGTCAGAAAGAAATTGCTGACGGTCTCGCTTCTGCTGAACGAGCACATAAGGATCTTGACCTTGCAAAGGCCAGCGCGACCGACCAGCTGAAAAAAGCGAAAGCGGAAGCTCAGGTAATCATCGAGCAGGCAAACAAACGCCGCGCTCAGATCCTGGACGAAGCCAAAACTGAAGCAGAGCAGGAACGTACTAAAATCGTGGCGCAGGCGCAGGCGGAAATTGAAGCCGAGCGTAAACGCGCCCGTGAAGAGCTGCGTAAGCAAGTTGCTATCCTGGCTGTTGCTGGCGCCGAGAAGATCATCGAACGTTCCGTGGATGAAGCTGCTAACAGCGACATCGTGGATAAACTTGTCGCTGAACTGTAAGGAGGGAGGGGCTGATGTCTGAATTTGTTACGGTAGCTCGCCCCTACGCCAAAGCAGCTTTTGACTTTGCCGTTGAACACCAAAGCGTAGAGCGCTGGCAGGATATGCTGGCGTTTGCCGCCGAGGTAACCAAGAACGAACAAATGGCAGAGCTTCTCTCTGGCGCGCTGGCGCCGGAAACGCTCGCTGAGTCGTTTATCGCAGTCTGCGGTGAGCAGTTAGACGAAAACGGTCAGAACCTGATTCGGGTGATGGCTGAAAATAATCGTCTGAACGCGCTCCCGGATGTTCTGGAGCAGTTTATTCATCTGCGTGCCGCCAGTGAAGCTACCTCCGAGGTAGAAGTTACGTCGGCAACCGCATTGAGTGAAGAGCAGCTTTCGAAAATCAGCGCCGCGATGGAAAAACGTCTGTCACGCAAAGTGAAGCTGAATTGCAAAATCGATAAGTCTGTAATGGCAGGCGTTATCATCCGGGCGGGTGATATGGTCATTGATGGCAGCGTACGCGGCCGTCTTGAGCGCCTTGCAGACGTCTTGCAGTCTTAAGGGGACTGGAGCATGCAACTGAATTCCACCGAAATCAGCGAACTGATCAAGCAGCGCATTGCTCAGTTCAATGTTGTGAGCGAAGCTCACAACGAAGGTACTATTGTTTCTGTCAGTGACGGTGTTATCCGCATTCACGGCCTGGCCGATTGTATGCAGGGTGAAATGATCTCCCTGCCGGGTAACCGTTACGCTATCGCACTGAACCTGGAGCGCGACTCCGTGGGTGCGGTAGTCATGGGTCCATACGCTGACCTTGCCGAAGGCATGAAGGTTAAATGTACGGGTCGTATCCTGGAAGTTCCGGTTGGCCGCGGCCTGCTGGGACGTGTGGTAAACACCCTGGGTGCGCCAATCGACGGTAAAGGTCCGGTTGATAATGACGGCTTCTCTGCCGTTGAAGCCATTGCGCCGGGCGTTATCGATCGTCAGTCTGTCGATCAGCCGGTGCAGACCGGTTATAAAGCCGTTGACTCCATGATCCCAATCGGTCGTGGTCAGCGTGAACTGATCATCGGTGACCGTCAGACCGGTAAAACCGCGCTGGCTATCGACGCCATCATCAACCAGCGCGACTCCGGCATCAAATGTATCTATGTCGCTATCGGCCAGAAAGCGTCCACCATCTCTAACGTGGTGCGTAAACTGGAAGAACACGGCGCGCTGGCTAACACCATTGTTGTGGTGGCTACCGCGTCCGAATCCGCTGCGCTGCAATATCTGGCGCCGTATGCCGGTTGCGCAATGGGCGAATACTTCCGCGACCGCGGCGAAGATGCGCTGATCATTTACGATGACCTGTCTAAACAGGCTGTTGCTTACCGTCAGATCTCCCTGCTGCTCCGTCGTCCGCCAGGACGTGAAGCATTCCCGGGCGACGTATTCTACCTCCACTCTCGTCTGCTGGAGCGTGCTGCGCGTGTTAACGCCGACTACGTCGAAGCCTTCACCAAAGGTGAAGTGAAAGGGAAAACCGGCTCTCTGACCGCGCTGCCGATTATCGAAACGCAGGCAGGTGACGTTTCCGCGTTCGTTCCGACCAACGTAATTTCCATTACCGATGGTCAGATCTTCCTGGAATCTAACCTGTTTAACGCCGGTATTCGTCCTGCGGTTAACCCGGGTATCTCGGTATCCCGTGTAGGTGGCGCAGCCCAGACCAAGATCATGAAAAAACTGTCCGGTGGTATCCGTACCGCGCTGGCGCAGTATCGTGAACTGGCGGCGTTCTCTCAGTTTGCATCCGACCTTGACGATGCCACCCGTAAACAGCTTGACCACGGTCAGAAAGTGACCGAACTGCTGAAACAGAAACAGTATGCGCCGATGTCCGTCGCGCAGCAGTCTCTGGTTCTGTTCGCAGCAGAACGTGGTTATCTGGCGGATGTCGAACTGGCGAAAATCGGTAGCTTCGAAGCCGCACTGCTGGCTTACGTCGACCGTGATCACGCTCCGCTGATGCAAGAGATCAACCAGTCCGGTGGCTATAACGACGAAATCGAAGGCAAGCTGAAAGGCATCCTCGATTCCTTCAAAGCAACCCAGTCCTGGTAACGTCTGGCGGCTTGCCTTAGGGCAGGCCGTAAGGCATTGAGGAGAAGCTCATGGCCGGCGCAAAAGAGATACGTAGTAAGATCGCAAGCGTCCAGAACACGCAAAAGATCACTAAAGCGATGGAGATGGTCGCCGCTTCCAAAATGCGTAAATCGCAGGATCGCATGGCGGCCAGCCGTCCTTATGCAGAGACCATGCGCAAAGTGATTGGTCACCTTGCGAACGGTAATCTGGAATATAAGCACCCCTACCTGGAAGAGCGCGACGTTAAACGCGTGGGCTACCTGGTAGTGTCGACCGACCGTGGTTTGTGCGGTGGCTTGAACATTAACCTGTTCAAAAAGCTGCTGGCGGATATGAAGGCATGGTCCGATAAAGGCGTTCAGTGCGAACTCGCAATGATCGGCTCTAAGGGCGTGTCATTCTTTAATTCCGTAGGCGGCAACGTTGTCGCTCAGGTGACAGGTATGGGGGATAACCCTTCTCTGTCCGAACTGATCGGTCCGGTTAAAGTGATGTTGCAGGCCTACGACGAAGGCCGTCTGGACAAGCTTTACATTGTCAGCAACAAATTTATTAACACCATGTCTCAGGTGCCGACGATCACTCAACTGCTGCCGCTGCCGGCGTCAGAAGATGATGATCTGAAGCGTAAAGCCTGGGATTACCTGTATGAACCAGACCCGAAAGCGCTGCTGGATACTCTCCTGCGTCGTTATGTGGAGTCTCAGGTTTATCAGGGCGTGGTAGAAAACCTGGCCAGCGAGCAGGCCGCACGAATGGTGGCGATGAAAGCCGCAACCGATAATGGCGGCAGCCTGATTAAAGAGCTGCAGTTGGTATACAACAAAGCTCGTCAGGCCAGCATTACTCAGGAACTCACCGAGATCGTCTCGGGGGCCGCCGCGGTTTAACCAGGTTATTTCGTAGAGGATTTAAGATGGCTACTGGAAAGATTGTCCAGGTAATCGGCGCCGTGGTCGACGTCGAGTTCCCTCAGGATGCCGTACCACGCGTGTACGATGCCCTTGAGGTGCAGAATGGTAATGAGAAGCTGGTGCTGGAAGTTCAGCAGCAGCTTGGCGGCGGTATCGTGCGTACCATCGCGATGGGGTCTTCTGACGGTCTGCGTCGCGGTCTGGATGTAAAAGATCTCGAACACCCGATCGAAGTCCCGGTAGGTAAAGCCACGCTGGGTCGTATCATGAACGTCCTGGGCGAACCGGTCGACATGAAAGGCGAGATCGGCGAAGAAGAGCGTTGGGCGATTCACCGCGCAGCGCCTTCCTACGAAGAGTTGTCAAACTCTCAGGAACTGCTGGAAACCGGTATCAAAGTTATCGACCTGATGTGTCCGTTCGCGAAGGGCGGTAAAGTCGGTCTGTTCGGTGGTGCGGGTGTAGGTAAAACCGTAAACATGATGGAGCTTATTCGTAACATCGCGATCGAGCACTCCGGTTACTCTGTGTTTGCGGGCGTAGGTGAACGTACTCGTGAGGGTAACGACTTCTACCACGAAATGACCGACTCCAACGTTATCGATAAAGTATCCCTGGTGTATGGCCAGATGAACGAGCCGCCGGGAAACCGTCTGCGCGTTGCACTGACCGGCCTGACCATGGCGGAGAAATTCCGTGACGAAGGTCGTGACGTACTGCTGTTCGTCGATAACATCTATCGTTACACCCTGGCCGGTACGGAAGTATCCGCACTGCTGGGCCGTATGCCTTCCGCAGTAGGTTACCAGCCGACTCTGGCGGAAGAGATGGGCGTTCTGCAGGAACGTATCACCTCCACCAAAACCGGTTCTATCACCTCCGTACAGGCGGTATACGTACCGGCGGATGACTTGACTGACCCGTCTCCAGCCACCACCTTTGCTCACTTAGATGCAACCGTGGTACTGAGCCGTCAGATCGCATCTCTGGGTATCTACCCGGCCGTTGACCCGCTGGACTCTACCAGCCGTCAGCTGGATCCGCTGGTTGTTGGTCAGGAACACTACGACACCGCGCGTGGCGTTCAGTCCATCCTGCAGCGTTATCAGGAACTGAAAGACATCATCGCCATCCTCGGTATGGATGAACTGTCTGAAGAAGATAAACTGGTGGTAGCACGCGCGCGTAAAATTCAGCGCTTCCTGTCCCAGCCGTTCTTCGTGGCGGAAGTATTTACCGGTTCTCCGGGCAAATACGTTTCCCTGAAAGACACCATCCGTGGCTTTAAAGGCATCATGGAAGGCGAATACGATCACCTGCCGGAGCAGGCGTTCTACATGGTCGGTTCCATCGACGAAGCCGTGGAAAAAGCCAAAAAACTTTAACGCCTTAATCGGAGGGTGATATGGCAATGACTTACCACCTGGATGTCGTCAGCGCGGAGCAACAAATGTTCTCCGGTCTGGTCGAGAAAATCCAGGTTACGGGTAGCGAAGGCGAACTGGGGATTTACCCGGGGCACGCGCCGCTGCTCACCGCCATTAAGCCTGGTATGATTCGCATCGTTAAGCAGCACGGTCATGAAGAGTTTATCTATCTGTCCGGCGGCATTCTGGAAGTGCAGCCTGGCAGCGTGACCGTTCTGGCGGATACCGCGATTCGCGGTCAGGATCTCGACGAAGCGCGAGCCCTGGAAGCGAAGCGTAAAGCCGAAGAGCACATTAAGAGCTCGCACGGTGACGTGGATTACGCTCAGGCGTCTGCGGAACTGGCCAAAGCGATCGCTAAACTGCGCGTTATCGAGTTGACCAAAAAAGCGATGTAACACCGGCTTGAAAGCATAAAACCAGTCTGATTGCGGACTGGTTTTTTTTTATCCTCTCAATTTTTATTCGATAAACTAGCAACGACAAAAACAAGCGGCTGAAGGCGACGCGTTTTCAGCGACAGCGCTGTTTTCATTAAATCCTTCTTTCTGTCATTGGCATCTGCACATTGTGCGAAGAAGGGAGGAATGGATGCGTTTTTATTGCATAAAATGAGGGATTATTACTATGTCATTTCAGCCATCCTTTGCGGGTCCACAACCCGACTCAAGGATTGATCGTACTACCTTTATTCGTCGTGCTTATCTTCATCTCGCCGTCGCCATCGTCGGTTTTATCGTATTGAGCGCGGCGTGGAGTTTTATAGGGGTCGGGGAGTATGCGCTTGATGTGCTGCTGGCTGGTGGAAGATATAGCTGGTTGGTTGTTCTCGGCGCTTTTATGCTGGTGGGAATGCTGGCGACCCGTCTGGCGGATAATGCGGGGAATAATCAAACGCAACTTATCGGGCTGGGGATTTATGTGTTGGCAGAATCCCTGATTTTTGCCCCCCTGTTAACGGTGGCGGCGTATATTAACCCGTCGAGCATTGGCGCGGCGGCAATAACGACTCTGTTGCTGGTCGGCGGCCTGACGTTTACCGCTTTTTCTATAAAAAAAGACTTTTCTTTTCTGCGCTCGTTTCTGACTATGGCTGGGTTCATTGCTTTTGGCGCGATTATTGCCAGCGTCATCTGCGGCTTCTCGCTGGGCGTCTGGTTTTCTGCGCTGATGGTACTGCTGTGCGCCGGGTTTATACTTTACGATACTTCTAACATTATTCACCATTACCCTACCGATCGCCCTGCTGGCGCGGCATTACATCTGTTTGCTTCTATCGCGACCATGTTCTGGTATATTTTGCGGATTTTTATGTCGCGTAATTAAGTAAAAAATACGCGCAACGGAAAACCAGCGGCCTCTGTCGCTGGTTTTTGCTTTTCTGACTCCCCTGCGCTTTATTACGTTATCTTCTTTATTTATGGAGTAAAAAAACAGCAAAAACATCGGACTACGTTGCCAATACGCGGGTGTTTTTACTTTTCAGGAGACAAGAGGCGCGGTAATGAACGAAAATGATTCATTAGCAGGCGGGGTTTTTATCCCGGTGAGCGTTTTATCCTTCTTCCATTTTACGATGAAAAAAATGTAGTATTTTCAACGTGAAACAGTATAAATTCGTTCTCAAATTACAGTCAGGACGCGTATGTTAAATAGTGCTATGAGCGTAGTGATCCTTGCCGCAGGTAAAGGCACGCGCATGTATTCCGATATTCCTAAAGTGCTGCACACGCTGGCGGGTAAACCCATGGTGCAGCATGTCATTGATGCAGCTACTAAATTAGGGGCCGCACAGGTTCATCTGGTCTATGGCCACGGTGGCGAGTTGTTAAAACAGACCCTGAAAGATGACAAGCTGAACTGGGTGCTTCAGGCGGAACAGTTGGGAACAGGTCACGCAATGCAGCAGGCCGCGCCCTTCTTTAGCGACGATGAAGATATTTTAATGCTTTACGGCGACGTGCCGCTGATTTCGGTTGAAACCTTACAGCGCCTGCGCGATGCCAAACCGCAGGGTGGTATTGGGTTATTAACCGTGAAGCTGGACGATCCGAGCGGCTATGGCCATATTACGCGTGAAAACGGTAAAGTGACCGGCATCGTTGAACATAAAGACGCCACTGATGAACAGCGTCAGATCCAGGAAATTAACACCGGTATTCTGATCGCCAACGGCGCGGACCTGAAACGCTGGTTGTCTAAGCTGACTAACAATAATGCGCAGGGTGAATATTACATCACTGATATCATTGCGCTGGCTTATCAGGAAGGACGGGAAATCGCCGCGGTGCATCCGGCTCGCATCAGCGAAACGGACGGCGTGAATAACCGTCTACAGCTTTCTCGTCTGGAGCGTATTTACCAGGCCGAACAGGCGGAGAAACTGCTGTTATCCGGCGTTATGTTGCGCGATCCGGCACGTTTTGATCTCCGCGGCACCCTTCATTGTGGAATGGATGTCGAAATTGACGCTAACGTTATCATCGAAGGTTATGTAACGCTCGGTCACCGCGTGAAGATCGGCGCGGGCTGCATTATTAAAAACAGCGTTATTGGCGATGACTGCGAAATTAGCCCATACAGCGTGGTGGAAGATGCGCATCTGGAAGCGGCCTGCACCATCGGCCCGTTTGCTCGCCTGCGTCCCGGCGCGGAGCTGTTAGCGGGCGCTCACGTCGGCAATTTCGTTGAGATGAAAAAAGCGCGTCTCGGTAAAGGCTCGAAGGCCGGTCATCTGACCTACCTGGGCGATGCGGAAATTGGCGACAACGTGAATATCGGCGCGGGGACCATCACCTGTAACTATGATGGCGCGAACAAATTCAAAACGGTTATTGGCGACGATGTGTTTGTCGGCTCCGATACCCAACTGGTGGCGCCGGTTACTGTTGGTAAAGGGGCCACCATCGCCGCAGGGACTACTGTCACCCGTAACGTAGCTGACAATGAACTGGTATTAAGCCGCGTGCCGCAGGTGCATAAGCAAGGCTGGCAGCGTCCGGTGAAGAAAAAGTGATTTTGTAGGCCGGATAAGCGTCAGCGCCATCCGGCAGACCGGAGATGAGAGGATAAAATAATCCTCCGCTCCATGAGCAGTACTTATAAAAATAACCCCACTCTCTACAAGGCTCGGGGCGCCCGCAACGACGGGCATACAGGTCAGCGACAACGCATGGCGTAATGCCATAATCAGGAAATAAAACTATGTGTGGAATTGTTGGCGCTATCGCGCAGCGTGATGTAGCTGAAATCCTTCTCGAAGGTTTACGTCGTCTGGAATACCGCGGATATGACTCTGCCGGTCTGGCCGTGGTGGATGCAGAAGGTCATATGACCCGCCTGCGTCGCCTCGGTAAAGTCCAGATGCTGGCTCAGGCAGCGGAAGAACACCCGCTGCATGGCGGCACCGGTATTGCTCACACTCGCTGGGCGACGCACGGTGAACCTTCAGAAGCTAACGCGCATCCGCATGTTTCTGAACACATTGTGGTGGTGCATAACGGCATCATCGAAAACCATGAACCGCTGCGTGAAGCGTTAAAGGCGCGTGGCTATACCTTCGTTTCTGAAACCGACACCGAAGTGATTGCACACCTGGTAAACTGGGAACTGAAACAGGGCGGTACTCTGCGTGAGGCTGTTCTGCGTGCTATCCCGCAACTGCGTGGCGCATATGGTACGGTAATTATGGATACCCGTCACCCGGATACCCTACTGGCTGCACGTTCTGGTAGCCCGCTGGTGATTGGCCTGGGTATGGGCGAAAACTTTATCGCTTCTGACCAGCTGGCGCTGTTGCCAGTGACTCGTCGCTTTATCTTCCTTGAAGAGGGCGATATCGCTGAAATCACTCGCCGTTCGGTAAATATCTTCGATAACACCGGCGCGGAAGTAAAACGTCAGGATATCGAATCCAATCTGCAATATGACGCGGGCGATAAAGGTATTTACCGCCACTACATGCAGAAAGAGATCTACGAACAGCCGAACGCGATCAAAAACACCCTTACCGGGCGTATCAGCCACGGTCAGGTGGATTTAAGCGAGCTGGGACCGAACGCCGATGAACTGCTGTCGAAGGTTGAGCATATTCAGATCCTCGCCTGCGGTACGTCTTACAACTCCGGTATGGTTTCCCGTTACTGGTTTGAATCGCTGGCAGGTATTCCGTGCGACGTTGAAATCGCCTCTGAATTCCGCTATCGCAAATCTGCCGTGCGCCGTAACAGCCTGATGATCACCCTGTCACAGTCTGGCGAAACGGCAGATACCCTGGCTGGCCTGCGTCTGTCGAAAGAGCTGGGATATTTGGGCTCTCTGGCAATTTGTAACGTGCCGGGATCTTCGCTGGTGCGTGAATCCGATCTGGCGCTGATGACCAACGCGGGTACGGAAATTGGCGTAGCATCTACCAAAGCCTTTACCACCCAGTTAACCGTGCTGTTGATGCTGGTGGCGAAACTGGCGCGTCTGAAAGGTCTGGATGCGTCCATTGAGCATGATATCGTGCATGGCCTACAGGCGCTGCCGAGCCGTATTGAGCAGATGCTGTCGCAGGACAAACGCATCGAGCTGCTTGCAGAAGATTTCTCCGACAAGCATCACGCGCTATTCCTCGGTCGTGGCGATCAATATCCGATTGCGCTCGAAGGCGCGCTGAAGCTGAAAGAGATCTCTTACATTCACGCGGAAGCCTATGCTGCAGGCGAGCTGAAACACGGGCCGTTGGCGCTGATTGACGCCGATATGCCGGTGATTGTGGTGGCGCCGAACAACGAACTGCTGGAGAAACTGAAATCCAACATCGAAGAAGTTCGCGCACGTGGCGGTCAGTTGTACGTCTTCGCCGATCAGGATGCGGGTTTCGTCAGCAGCGACAACATGCACATCATCGAGATGCCGCATGTGGAAGAAGTGATCGCGCCTATCTTCTACACCGTTCCGCTGCAACTGCTGGCGTATCACGTGGCGCTGATTAAAGGCACCGACGTTGACCAGCCGCGTAACCTGGCGAAATCGGTGACGGTAGAGTAAGTCAAATGTATTACCAGGCAGAAGGCCGTCGATAGACGGCCTTTTTTTGTGCGCTGTGACAGGCGCTGTTCTTTCTCTATGGTGGCTGAAGAGCGACTAAGAGGTGCTACGCCTGCCTGCGCTACGGGCACCCGGTCACATTCTCTTCTTTAAGGCCCTGGCTCAATCCAGGTGGATCGGAAATCAAACCATCCCAGGTTATTCAGGTGGATCCCCCTGGCCCGGTCGGGGCTTTTGAGTCGCATCCAGTGGTGAAACAGCGGCTGTAGCCAGCCTGAACGGGTGGTTTCCCTGACCAGTTGTTCCGCGCTGATGGTTTCGGCATGCCACTGGGTTTCCCATTGGGCCAGCAGCGCATCATCCCCACCGCTGATGGCATGGCGCAGTAAAGGGGAGCCCAGTAGCCATGTACCGACGTTCCACTCTTCGGGAATGGGGAAATTGACCGTCCCCAGCCAGAGATCCACATTGGCTTTGCCATTCGCCCAGTCATCATAATTCAGCTCAACGCCCTCAAGTAAAATGCCCTGCTGGCGCATGATCTCTTGCATGATATCCAGGAGCATTGGAAATTCAGGGTGCTGATCGTGATAGGCCAGACGCAGTTTTGCGTAGGGCGACGACGAGATAAAAGGTGAACAGGCCGGGCCCGCCTCAATAGTATGAAACCAGGAGGACAGCAGGCTGCCGCCCGGTACCCAGAAGGGGCGAATTGCCTCACTCAGATGCTGGAGTATGGCGTAAGGGCTGAGTGTTTCCCGTAGCCAGCGGCGATGTTCGGCGGTATGCCAGTGCGGGGAGCGGCTGTCGCATAATAAAAAATATCCTCCACGCTCAAGAAACATCTCGCGCAGGTTGTCAGAAGGTTTGCCTGATACCTGGCTAAGCCGTCCGGAAACGTAATCCTCATCGCTCAGGCTGGAGCTGAGCCAGGCTGCCGTGTCGTTATCCGACAGCGATTCCGCCAGGTTGTCTGTCTCCGTTAAATTCGGCCAGATAAAGACCTCCACTTCATCCAGCAGCCCGCGCAGGCCGAAATAGTGGTCAAAGGCCTTCATTTGCAGATGAAAGCCATTGTTTTCCACCACCTCATAAGGGCCAGTCCCCACAGGATGTGCCGGGAAATCAGCGCGTTGTGTATGGTCAGGCGGTAGGATCATGGCATCAATATGGCTGAGCAGCAGCGGCAGTCGGTTATCCGGGTGCGCCAGCGTAATTTCAAGGCTCAGCGGCCCGGTGGCCTGAATGGTCTGCAAGTGCGAGAACAACGGCAGCTTAGCGCTGCGGGTCAGTGAAGCGATAACCGCGTCGATCGTCAGCTCCTGACCATCATGCCAGAGGACGGCGGGGCGCAGATAAAAACGCCAGCGCAGTGGATCAATCTGCCGCCAGTGGTGGGCAAGATCGGCTTCGACTTCACCTTTTTCCTCATTTATGCGCGTCAGGCCGCTAAAAATCTGCCTGACCAGATGCTGCTCAGAGCGACGCAACGGTATGCCGGGGCACAGTGACGGCATTGTCCGGTAATAGGGGATGCACAGCCGCTGATAGTCTGCCCGCACGCTATAGCCCAGCTTTGAACGCAGCAGTTGCGCCACCTGGTGCTTATTTTTACCCAGCAGTTGAATGGCCTGATCAACATGACCAGACTCCAGCAACTGCTCCGCCTTTTCGCTTAACAGCTGTTCTGGTTTATAGCGCAGGTGAAGCCGGGCGCGATGCCCACGTCCGGCCTGTGATTGCCAGATGAGCCACTTTGCCTCCTGCATCTGAAGCAACAGATTACGCATATGCCGCCGGGTGCAGAACAACACATCCGCCAGCTCCTGTAGCGTCACGCTAACAGGCTTGTCGCCATAGTGCTGGAGTAGCTTTAAGTATTTTTGTTCAGTGTGCCGGGTTGTCATAAAAGGTGAAATTTCCCGAACGGGAATGAGCAATTTTTAATATCCCCTTTTTAGCCGATGATTTTCTCTATCGCAACTTCTATGAGGATTCATCATGACAAAGCGCATTAATAAAGATACTCAGGTCTGCATGTCCCTGGCGGCACGCCCAAGTAACTTCGGTACACGCTTTCACAACTATCTGTACGAAGCGCTGGATCTCAATTATCTCTACAAAGCTTTCTCGCCGACCGATCTTACGCAGGCCATTAGCGGCGTGCGCGGTCTGGGGATCCGTGGGTGCGCGATCTCTATGCCATTTAAGGAAGCCTGCATTCCGCTGGTGGATGAACTGGATGCTTCCGCTCAGGCCATTCACTCAGTTAATACCATTGTGAATACCAATGGCCATCTGAAGGCGTACAACACCGATTACATTGCAATAGCTCGCTTGCTGGCGAATTACAAGGTCTCTCCCGACCTGGTGTTTGCTTTGCGTGGCAGCGGTGGTATGGCAAAGGCAGTGGCCTGCGCGCTGAAGGATGCGGGGTTTACCCGTGGTTATATTGTCGCGATTGATGAAGCGTCAGGTAAACAACTGGCCGAACTCTATGGCTATGAATGGCGCCCGGATACCGACGGTATTGAAGCCGATTTGTTAATTAACGCCACGCCTATCGGAATGGCTGGCGGTAATGATGCCGACAAACTCTCTTATTCCGAACAGGAAGTGGATAAGGCGAGCGTTATCTTTGATGTGGTGGCGCTACCGCCCGTCACGCCGCTGATCCGCTACGCCCGTGAACGCGGTAAAACCGTGATTACCGGTTCCGAAGTGTTTGCTATTCAGGCCGTGGAACAATTTGTCCTTTATACCGGGATTCGCCCGGACGACGCGCTGTTCCAGAAAGCCGCGGCCTGGTCACGTCTGTAACATTTTTTCCCGCTTTTTCTTTAAATTAAAAGAACAGGGTACCCTACTATGACTAAAAAAATTGTTGCTGTGACGGCCTGTCCGACGGGCGTCGCCCATACCTTTATGGCGGCAGAAGCGTTGGAAATTGAAGCCCGCAAGCGTGGTGACTGGATCAAGGTTGAAACCCGCGGTTCCGTCGGGGCGAAGAACACGCTGACCGCGGAAGAGATAGCGCAAGCGGATGTGGTGATTATCGCGGCGGATATTGAGCTGGATCTGTCAGGCTTTGTTGGCAAAAGACTCTATCGCACCAGTACCGGCGCGGCGCTAAAAAAGAGTGCGCAGGAAATGGATAATGCTTTCAATAGCGCCGAGGTCTATCAGGGGAGTGCCGGGCGCTCTTCTTCAGTTGGTAAAACAGAGCTACCCGGCGTTTATAAGCATTTAATGACCGGCGTATCCCATATGCTTCCTTTGGTGGTGGCGGGAGGGTTATGTATCGCGCTCTCTTTTGTCTTCGGTATCCAGGCCTTCAATGAGCCGGGCACGCTGGCGGCTGCGTTATTTCAAATCGGTGGTAAGGCGGCCTTTGCGCTGATGGTGCCGGTACTGGCTGGGTTTATTGCCTTCTCAATTGCCGATCGTCCGGGTCTGGCCCCGGGGCTTATTGGCGGGATGTTGGCCAGCCTGTGCGGCGCCGGTTTCCTGGGAGGGATTGTGGCCGGTTTTCTGGCCGGTTACAGCGTACGGTTTCTGGCGCAAAATATTAAGCTGCCAGCGTCAATGGAAGCGCTTAAGCCTGTGCTGGTTTTGCCGCTACTGTCTACGCTGATTACCGGCCTAATCATGATTTATGTGGTGGGTGGCCCCGTTTCTGCGGTGATGGAAGGGCTGACGACGTTCCTGGGGAATATGACCTCTACGAATGCTATCTTGCTGGGAATGTTGCTGGGCGCAATGCAAGGTTTTGACCTTGGCGGGCCGGTGAATAAAGCTGCGTATACCTTCGGCGTCGGTTTACTGGCTTCTCATTCTTATATGCCAATGGCGGCCATTATGGCGGCAGGGATGGTACCGGCATTAGGAATGGGCGTCGCAACCTGGGCGGCCAGAGCGAAATTCAATGCCGCTGAGCATGAAGCGGGTAATGCATCTTTTATCCTGGGGCTGTGCTTTATCTCTGAAGGGGCGATTCCCTTCGCCGCGCGTGACCCGATGCGCGTCATCCCTTCCACGATGGTCGGTGGCGCAATCGCCGGGGGACTATCCATGTATTTCGGTTGTACACTGATGGCGCCACACGGCGGCCTCTTTGTCCTGGCGATCCCACATGCGGTAGAACATGTGATGCAATATCTGCTCTCTATTGCCCTGGGCACTATTGCCTGCGGCCTGATGTACGCGCTGTTGAAACCGTCTGCGGTTGCGCAAACAGTCTAATTCATCTCCCCCTGCAGGCTGGTCTGGTGTCTCCCCGGGCCAGCTTTTTTTATTTCCATTGTCATCAAACCGTCATAATCAAGACATATAACTGTCATCAATTTGTCCTATTTTGCTCATCGTAGCAACTCAAACAACGATTTACCGAAACCGTGCAGGAGACATTATGAAAGTTATGCGTACCACTGTCGCAACTGTTGTCGCCGCGACCTTATCGATGAGCGCGTTCTCTGCCTTTGCAGCAGCAAGCCTGACAGGTGCCGGTGCAACGTTTCCTGCGCCGGTGTATGCCAAATGGGCGGATACCTACCAGAAAGAAACCGGTAACAAAGTCAATTACCAGGGGATAGGCTCTTCCGGCGGCGTGAAACAAATCACCGCGAATACCGTTGATTTTGGCGCTTCCGATGCGCCGCTGTCTGACGAAAAACTGAATCAGGAAGGCCTGTTCCAGTTCCCGACGGTGATCGGCGGCGTGGTGCTGGCGGTGAATATTCCAGGCCTCAAATCCGGCGAACTGGTGCTGGATGGTAAAACACTGGGTGACATCTACCTCGGTAAAATCAAAAAGTGGGATGATGAAGCCATCACCAAACTGAACCCAGGCGTGAAGCTGCCTTCTCAGAACATCGCTGTGGTGCGTCGCGCTGACGGTTCCGGTACTTCCTTCGTGTTCACCAGTTACCTGGCGAAAGTCAACGACGAGTGGAAATCGAAAGTGGGCGCGGGTTCTACCGTGAACTGGCCAACCGGTCTGGGCGGTAAAGGTAACGACGGCATCGCGGCATTTGTACAGCGTCTGCCAGGCGCTATTGGCTACGTTGAATACGCTTATGCCAAGCAGAACAACCTGGCCTACACCAAACTGGTTTCTGCCGACGGCAAACCGGTAAGCCCGACGGAAGAGAGCTTCTCTAATGCGGCGAAAGGCGCTGACTGGAGCAAAACCTTCGCGCAGGATCTGACCAACCAGAAAGGTGACGATGTGTGGCCAATCACCTCCACCACCTTTATCCTGGTCCACAAAGCGCAGAAGAAACCTGAGCAGGGTGCTGAAGTGTTGAAGTTCTTCGACTGGGCCTACAAAAATGGCGCTAAACAGGCGAATGATCTGGACTACGCCAGCCTGCCGGATAACGTTGTTGAGCAGGTTCGTACCGCCTGGAAGACCAGCATAAAAGACAGCAACGGTAAGGCGCTGTATTAATTAACGAATTGACGGATGGCGCTACGCTTATCCGCCCTACGGTTTCGACCGCAGGCCCACGTTGTAGGCCGGATAAGCGTAGCGCCATCCGGCAGGGGCAACGTCGTAAAACGCGTTTAATGGAAAGAGTAATTTATGGCTGCAACCAAGCCTGCTTTTAACCCGCCGGGTAAAAAAGGCGACATGATTTTCAGCGCGCTGGTAAAACTGGCTGCGCTGATTGTGCTATTGATGTTGGGCGGTATTATCGTCTCATTGATCATCTCCTCCTGGCCAAGTATTCAGAAATTTGGTTTCTCATTTCTTTGGACTAAGGAATGGGACGCGCCAAACGATATCTACGGCGCGCTGGTGCCCATTTACGGCACGCTGGTGACCTCCTTTATCGCACTGCTGATCGCCGTTCCGGTCAGTTTCGGCATTGCCCTGTTTTTAACCGAGCTGGCGCCAGGCTGGCTAAAGCGTCCGCTCGGCATCGCCATTGAACTGCTGGCGGCGATCCCCAGTATCGTGTACGGCATGTGGGGGCTGTTTATCTTCGCGCCGCTGTTTGCGACGTACTTCCAGGAGCCGGTCGGCAATATTCTTTCCAACATTCCGTTTGTCGGCGCGCTGTTCTCCGGCCCGGCCTTTGGTATCGGCATTCTGGCGGCGGGCGTCATCCTCGCCATCATGATCATCCCCTACATTGCGGCGGTTATGCGCGACGTCTTCGAGCAAACGCCGGTAATGATGAAAGAGTCCGCTTACGGTATCGGCTGTACTACCTGGGAAGTTATCTGGCGCATCGTGCTACCGTTCACCAAAAATGGCGTGATCGGCGGCATTATGCTGGGGCTGGGCCGTGCTCTGGGTGAAACGATGGCGGTCACTTTTATCATCGGCAACACTTACCAGCTCGACAGCGCGTCGCTGTATATGCCGGGCAACAGCATCACTTCCGCGCTGGCGAACGAATTCGCTGAGGCGGAATCGGGTCTGCACGTGGCAGCGTTGATGGAACTGGGGCTGATCCTGTTTGTGATCACCTTTATCGTCCTGGCGGCGTCTAAGTTCATGATTATGCGTCTGGCGAAGAACGAGGGAGCACGTTAATGGCTACGCTTGATATGCTGAACACCGCGCAGCTCGCGGAATCCCGTCGCAAGATGCAGGCGCGTCGCCGTATGAAGAACCGTATCGCACTAACGCTATCAATGGCGACGATGGCATTTGGCCTGTTCTGGCTGATCTGGATTTTGATGTCCACCATCACGCGCGGCATTGATGGTATGTCGCTGGCGCTGTTTACCGAAATGACGCCGCCGCCGAACACGGCGGGCGGCGGGCTGGCGAACGCCCTGGCGGGGAGTGGATTATTGATTCTCTGGGCTACCGTATTGGGTACGCCGCTGGGGATTATGGCCGGGATCTATCTGGCGGAATATGGCCGTAAATCCTGGCTGGCGGAAATCATTCGCTTTATTAACGACATTCTGCTTTCCGCGCCGTCAATTGTTGTGGGGCTGTTTGTTTACACCATCGTGGTGGCGCAGATGCAGCACTTCTCCGGCTGGGCAGGGGTGATTGCGCTGGCGCTGTTGCAGGTGCCGATCGTTATCCGTACCACTGAAAACATGCTCAAGCTGGTGCCGGATAGCCTGCGTGAAGCCGCTTATGCGCTGGGTACGCCGAAGTGGAAGATGATCTCCGCGATTACGCTGAAAGCCTCTATCTCCGGGATTATGACCGGTATCCTGCTGGCTATTGCGCGTATCGCCGGCGAAACGGCGCCATTGTTGTTTACCGCGCTCTCGAACCAGTTCTGGAGCACCGACATGATGCAGCCGATCGCCAACCTGCCGGTAACCATCTTTAAATTCGCGATGAGTCCGTTTGCCGAATGGCAACAATTAGCCTGGGCGGGCGTGCTGATTATTACCCTGTGCGTACTGCTGCTGAATATTCTGGCGCGTGTTGTTTTCGCGAAGAAAAAACACGGTTAAAGACATTGTAGGCCTGATAAGCGTAGCGCCATCAGGCATTATTTTACGGCGTGGCGGATGCGGCGCTGGATGAGGAAAAGAGTGAAATGAGTATGGTTGAAACTGCCCCGAGTAAGATTCAGGTTCGTGATTTGAACTTCTACTACGGCAAATTCCATGCCCTGAAGAACATTAATCTGGATATCGCGAAGAATCAGGTAACGGCATTTATCGGGCCATCCGGCTGTGGTAAATCAACGCTACTGCGTACCTTCAATAAAATGTATTCGCTTTATCCGGAGCAGCGCGCGGAAGGTGAAATTCTGCTGGATGGCGACAATATTCTCACCAACACCCAGGATATCGCGCTGCTGCGCGCAAAAGTGGGGATGGTATTCCAGAAGCCGACGCCGTTCCCGATGTCCATCTATGACAATATCGCCTTTGGCGTGCGTCTGTTTGAGAAGCTGTCTCGTGCCGATATGGACGAGCGCGTGCAGTGGGCGCTGACCAAAGCCGCATTATGGAACGAAACCAAAGATAAATTGCACCAGAGCGGGTACTCTCTCTCCGGTGGTCAGCAGCAGCGCCTGTGCATTGCGCGCGGTATCGCCATTCGCCCGGAAGTGTTGCTGCTGGATGAGCCATGTTCAGCTCTGGACCCGATCTCTACCGGGCGTATTGAAGAGCTGATCACCGAGCTGAAACAGGATTACACCGTGGTGATCGTGACCCACAACATGCAGCAGGCGGCACGTTGCTCCGATCATACGGCGTTTATGTACCTGGGCGAGTTGATTGAGTTCAGCAACACGGACGATCTGTTCACCAAGCCCGCGAAGAAACAAACAGAAGACTATATCACCGGTCGTTACGGTTAATTCAGGAGTGCGTAATGGACAGTCTGAACCTTAATAAACATATTTCCGGCCAGTTCAACGCCGAACTGGAAAGCATCCGCACTCAGGTAATGACCATGGGCGGCATGGTGGAGCAGCAGCTTTCTGACGCTATCACCGCCATGCACAACCAGGACAGCGAGCTGGCGAAGCGCGTGGTAGAAGGCGACCATCAGGTTAATATGATGGAAGTCGCCATCAATGAAGCCTGCGTGCGTATTATCGCCAAGCGCCAGCCGACGGCGAGCGATCTGCGTCTGGTAATGGCGATTATCAAAACCATCGCCGAGCTGGAACGTATTGGCGACGTGGCGGATAAAATTTGTCGCACCGCGCTGGAGAAATTCTCCCAGCAGCACCAGCCGCTGTTGGTCAGCCTGGAGTCACTGGGCCGCCACACCGTGCAGATGCTGCACGACGTGCTGGATGCGTTCGCGCGCATGGATCTCGACGAAGCGGTGCGTATCTACCGTGAAGATAAGAAAGTTGACCAGGAATATGAAGGCATTGTGCGTCAGCTGATGACCTACATGATGGAAGACTCGCGCACCATTCCCAGCGTGCTGACCGCGTTATTCTGCGCTCGTTCTATCGAGCGTATCGGTGACCGTTGCCAGAATATCTGCGAATACATCTTCTACTTCGTGAAGGGGCAGGATTTCCGTCACGTGGGCGGCGATGAGCTGGATAAGCTGCTGGCGGGGAAAGATCCGAAAGAGTAAATCTCATTCTTTTGCCCGGTGGCGCTGCGCTTACCGGGCCTACAGGTACAGATGCTGTAGGCCGGATAAGCGTTAGCGCCATCCGGCATTTCAGTTAACGCGTAATCTCCCACCCGCGCGCTTTCCACAATCCCGGCAACTGCGCCAAATCGGTAAACGTCGTCACGTTAGGGTGATCGATCGGTTTGTTATGCGGATCGGCGCAGAAATAAAACACTTCCATTCCCGCTGCAATTCCTGACTGCGCGCCCGCGCTGGAATCATCCACCAGAATACACTTCTCAACATTGACCTTCATGGCGTTCGCCGCATGGAGCATCAGCGCCGGATCGGGCTTCCAGCGTTGAATATCGTAACCGCTAAACAGCAAATCGGGAAAATAATGCAACATGCCCAGTTTACCCAGCGAATGCTGCATCTTACTGACCGGTCCGTTGGATACCACGCACATGGGTGTCTTAATGCTCTCCAGCAGGGTATTTGCGCCCGCGATCGCTTCCAGTTCGGTATCGAACAGACGCGCAACCTCGGCGCGATACACCGGCTCCAGAACGTCGCGTCTTAGTGTAACACCGTACTCCTTGCTGATAGTTTCGATAATTTCGTAGAGTTTTACGCCCTTAAAGCGTTTAAATACCGTTTCGAGATCGAGCGTGATGCCAAATTCCTGAAACATTGCGACATAGGCGCGTGAACAGATCACTTCACTATCGACCAGCGTACCGTCGCAATCGAAAAATACCGCTTCTATCATGGACATGATGTTTCCTGTTTAGTCGCCAAACCGTGGACGCGCGCCGCGTTGCGTTAACCATTTTTCTGTGTCATCCCGACTGTAGCGCAGCGGCCTGACCAGGTTGCCTGTTTTATCGATCACTCCCCAGCGCCCGTTTTTAGCAACGGCGATGAAGTTGATATTGTACCGATAATCTGTATTAGAGACAGTATCGTAGCGAAAGGGAATAATGATGTTTCCTGAAAAATCAAAAAGGCCGTATAAAATCTTGTCGTTCATCCGCTTTCCCGCGACAAACGCATCGGGTCGCTGGTTTATCATCTGTATCGACGAAAATTGCGGCGCAATAATCACATTGCCGTAAGCATCGCCCAGGCCGCTTAGCTGAGCGCTATTCTGGTAAGTCCAGAGAAAAACTATGGCGCTGCTTTCGGCTAACTCAATGCTGGAATAGACGGGCGGGTAGATAAATTGCTGCTGGCGGGCGCTATACAAACCGGTATGGTTACCGGTGAACGATGTTGAGACGTAAAACAGATCTGTTTCGCTGTCATAATTCTCAATATAGATTTTTTGCCACGGAATGATTGCCTGCCCAGCGGCGTTGTAGAGTCCACAAAACTCATCCTGACAGATGACGTAAAAGCGCGTTACTGGCAGTCTTAAACCGTCGGCGCTAAAAGAAACGTCAGATATTTCTACCCGGTCAGGTTTTAGCGGTAACGGTACCGGTGCGTTCAGGTAAGTTTTTGGTTGAATGGTGCTGATAAGACTCAGAATGGATGAGCCTGCCGCCCCGGATGTTGAAGAAACCAACGCGAGTAAGAAAAACAGACGGGTAAACATAAAAATCCTTTTCATATCCTGGTCGCTGCCTCAGTATTTCCTGTCTCATATCGCTAGTTTAACGTTTACGTAATGCTGAATGAGGGGACGCAATCGTTGCCGTACTAACAAATTGAGTGAAAAAAATTACCACACAACTGCGCCAGGTGTCGCATTTTGGTATAGGATAACGGCGAATTTTCCCTCCTTTCTCCGGAAATTGATAATGAGTCAACAACACACCACCCAGGCTTCTGGTCAGGGTATGCTGGAACGCGTGTTTAAACTGCGCGAACATGGCACGACGGCACGAACCGAAGTGATCGCCGGTTTTACCACTTTCCTGACGATGGTTTATATCGTTTTTGTTAACCCGCAAATTCTGGGCGTAGCTGGCATGGACACCAGCGCCGTCTTTGTGACCACCTGTCTGATTGCGGCCTTTGGCAGTATTCTGATGGGCCTGTTCGCTAACCTGCCGGTGGCGCTGGCGCCCGCGATGGGGCTGAACGCGTTCTTTGCCTTCGTGGTTGTGCAGGCAATGGGACTGCCGTGGCAGGTAGGCATGGGCGCCATTTTCTGGGGCGCTGTTGGTCTTTTATTGCTGACTATCTTCCGCGTGCGTTACTGGATGATCGCCAACATTCCGGTCAGCCTGCGCGTGGGCATCACCAGCGGCATCGGCCTGTTTATCGGCATGATGGGGCTGAAAAACGCCGGCGTGATTGTCGCTAACCCGGAAACGCTGGTCAGCATCGGCAACCTGACCTCGCACAGCGTGCTGCTGGGGGTTCTCGGATTCTTTATTATTGCGATTCTCGCTTCGCGCAACATTCATGCGGCGGTGCTGGTGTCCATCATCGTCACGACGCTGCTTGGCTGGATGATGGGTGATGTACACTACAACGGCATTGTCTCCGCGCCACCAAGCGTCACCAGCGTGGTAGGGCATGTCGATTTGGCAGGCTCGTTCAATCTTGGCCTGGCGGGGGTTATTTTCTCCTTCATGCTGGTAAACCTGTTTGACTCCTCCGGTACGCTGATTGGCGTGACCGATAAAGCCGGCCTGGCGGATGAGAAAGGCAAATTCCCGCGCATGAAGCAGGCGCTGTTTGTTGATAGTATCTCTTCCGTCACTGGCGCATTTGTCGGAACGTCTTCTGTGACCGCTTATATTGAATCGTCTTCCGGCGTTTCGGTGGGCGGTCGCACCGGTTTGACGGCGGTGGTGGTCGGTATTTTGTTCCTGCTGGTTATCTTCCTGTCGCCGCTGGCGGGCATGGTGCCGCCTTACGCGGCGGCGGGCGCGCTGATTTACGTCGGCGTGCTGATGACCTCCAGCCTGGCGCGGGTAAACTGGCAGGATTTAACCGAATCGGTCCCGGCGTTTATTACGGCGGTAATGATGCCGTTTAGCTTCTCGATCACCGAAGGTATCGCGCTGGGCTTTATCTCTTACTGCGTGATGAAAATCGGTACCGGTCGCCTGCGCGACCTTAGCCCGTGCGTAGTGATTGTCGCGCTGTTATTCGTGCTGAAGATTGTGTTTATTGACGGCCACTAAGAACAACGAAATGGGCGGTAAAACCGCCCATTAACGTATAGAAACATGGACAAAATATTTATTCATCTCCCCAAACATTTAATTCGTTATGAAACAGGCCAGGCTATCGATTCCCTGGCTCAGCGTTTCAGCCTGCCTAATGAATCTTGCATGCAAGATTGGCCAATCGAGGTTGCGGATAATCGACGGTTGGATGAGTTTTTATCGGCTTATAGCGAATGCAACGATGATGAATGCTTTGTGTTAATGATAATACTTCTTGAATGTATAGATAACTTTGGTGAGCAGTACCATAAGCATCCTTCCTGGCCAGTAATCTATGACTTACTGGATAAACATATCACCAGACATATCTATACAGTGTGGTATTGGTCATGTACGGACTGTAAGGATGAAGAGTTGGAAGATGCTTTTTACATCACATCGGATATGCGTGCTTTACTAAAAAAGCACGCGTATTTACTACGGTGATAATCCTCAGTGTTTCACCCGCTGAATAAACTCGCCAAATGCGGTCAACTGACCGGTCAAATGATCTAACGTTCCCTGATCCACCACTTCTCCAGTCTGCGGGTCGACTTTATTCTGAATCACGCCGCCCATAAACTCCGGTTTATTCATCACCATCGCATCAAGGAACACCAGAATCTGGCGCAGATGATACTGGCAGCGCGCGCCGCCAATCGCCCCCATTGAGCTGGTCTGGATAAGAACGGGCTTACCCGCCAGCGGCTGCTCAGGCAGACGGGATAGCCAGTCGATGGCATTCTTCAGGCCGCCGGGAACGGAATAGTTATATTCCGGCGTCACAATGACGACGCCGTCGGCGTTGCGAATCTGCTCCGCCAGCGCCTCTACGCTGGCTGGAAATCCCTCTTCCTGCTGGATATCGGCGTCATACAGCGGAATATCCCCGATCGAAGGCAGCGGCGATACCGTCATTCCTGCCGGCGCGACTTTAGGCAGCGTACGCGCCACCATCCCGTTAAAGGAACCTTTGCGTAAACTTCCCAGCAATGTAACCACATTCAGCGTTTCAGACATACGTGCCCCTTTTTTCATTATGAACGATTAAGCGTATACGATTTGGCGGCGGGGAGTTGGGCGAATCGCATCAGACGACCGGTTGGCTCATTGGCGCGCGTCTGGATATCGGGCAGGCTTTTCCAGCCCAGTTTGCCATCGAACTCCCACACTTTTAATTTTTCTATCGCTGGCGTAACGGTTACGGACCATACCAGCACATCTTCCGCATCGCACACGGCTTCAAGCTGCGTGACATGCGCGCACTTCAGGCGTCCGGCCACGGGTAAAAGTTGCAGCTCCCGCGGATCGTCATTCATGACATCGCCGGTGAGTTTTAACACGCTCTGGCGCAATGTAATGAGTTGCGCTCGCGCTTCGTTGGGATCGTTTTGATTGGCTACCCATAAGTTTTCATTACGGGAGAAAGGGTGGCGTTCGAGCGAATGCGGATGGTGAAAGCCGCGGGAGGTGCGCTGTAATTCCATATCCAGCCCGCACTCTCCTTCGGTGGTCAACGCCACGCCAACCATATTTCCGGCGTAGGAGATAGAAAAACCTGGCAGATTTTTGTCACGAAACGCGGGTTTACCTTTCGCCTGAATAATGATTTCCGGCAGCTCGCTAATTCCGTACAGCATAAACATCAGTTCGGCAAGAAGGCCTCTGGAGGCGAGAAAACGCGTTCGTCGGTGAGCAGGCAGGTTTCTGGCTTCAATATGGCAAGACGAAGAGAGACGAATTGAAACCAACTGTCCCTCCGTAAGTATCCCTCTGGCAAAGTGAGTCGCCATTTTTCGCTCCGTGATTAATGGGCCGTGATAATGACGAGAGTAACATTAACGTAAATTATGGACAGGTTTTACGCGCTAAAAATTCAATTTCAGAAGGTTCTTTAATCAGACGGTGACATTTCTGGTAAGAGGAAGGTTAATTTATCAACGCAGGTGGTCAGATAAGGCGACGGCAGAGCGTGTTGATAGCCTGTCGTAGCCACACAATCTTGGGATTATGACTATTACGTTTGTGCCATAATAGGGTAAACGGCACCATCAGCTTTTCCCGCTGTTGCGCATCAAAAGGCAGGGGGCGCGCCACTAACGGTAGCTGGTGGAGCTGATTGTAGTGCTGGCAATAGCGCGGCGCGGTTGCTATCAGGGTGTGATCCGGCTGGGCGGCCATAAAGAGCGACTGCTCGAACCCCGGCAGGCTCAACGCAATATGGCGTTTGCGTCCCATTTCTTGCAGGACATCATCCAGCGCCCAGGTATCGCTTTGCTCCCAGCAAATACTGATATGCGGGTAGCGCAGAAAAGTGTCCAGATCCCACGCTTCACGCAGTGCCGGATGATCTTCCCGCAGCCAGACCCACGGCAAATCGCTAAACAGTACCTCAAAATCAATCGCGAGCGGCAACAGACTGAGCAATTCTCGCGAGCGGGGATGGCTTTCGCGTCCGGTAAATCCGATATCGACTTCCCCGCGCGTAATCGCCTCCAGCGAGTCATAATCCCAGTTGCGAACCTTAATGGTAGCCTGCGGATAGCGCTGATAAATCTGCTGCGACAGTGAATTAAACATAATCATCATCAGCGGCGACTCTGCCGCCAACTCAAATTTTAAACCGCGCGGCGTTTGATGATGCGGCTTATCAAGCAGTTGATTCCCCATCTGCATCCAGTCCGCCAGACTTTGCTCCATACTGACCATCAGCGGCGTCGGCGCCAGGCCCAGCGGCGTATTGACGAACAGCGGATCGTCAAACCATGCCCGGAGTTTCGCCAGCGATTTGCTGACCGCCGAGGGCGTTACGTTCATCCGTTTTGCAGCTTTAGTGACGCTGCGCTCCTGCATGAGTAACTGTAGGCATAACAGCAGATTAAGATCGAGATTGGTAAGGGATTTCTTCATGCTCGGCTACGGACCTGTTGGGCGCGACGGAGAAGATCAGCAGAATACTCACTATGCTACAACCAATCAGAATCCCGATCAGCATATTCATCGCGCTGATACCGAGTATTGCCGCCAGCCAAATCCACAGTGATGAACCGCAAACCTGCGCGATACCGAGCGTGGAACTGGCCACTCCGGCGCGCAGCGAAAATGGCCCCAGCGCCTGGCTCATCGCGACGCCAAAACCAACCGAGAATCCGGCGCAGATAAGCGTCAGGCCAAAGAGTGTGACGGTATTGGTATGAGCAAGGCTTAACGTCACGCCAGCCGTCAAAAACAGCCCCTGTGAGACGAGCATTAAAGTTCGCGGCTTAAATAACCCAAGCGCAAAAGGGGTGGAAAAAGAGACGACCATACTGACGCCTGCGGTGAGCGCCATGGTAATGGCATAGTCGCCACGACTAAATCCCATCACCTCCATCAGCAGCACTGGAGAGGCATTGACGAAGGTCAGGATCACCGACACGCTAAGGGTGGTGATCGCCAGTCGACTGACGAAAAAACGGTTAACCAGCGACTCGGCGGCGGGCGACGATCGTGATAAATCGCGTGGAGCCAGCCTTGCCGGGCGCGTCTCGCGCAGGATAAACAGTGATAACAGGCCCACAATAATGCCCATCGCGGACATCGTATAGAACAGACTTTGCCAGGGGAAACGAAGCATAATCAAATGCCCCACCACCGGGGCGAGTACCGGCACAATACAGGTAATCCCATTCAATAATGACAGCACTTTCGCCCGGCGATGCTCGTCGAGCGTATCGCGCAGAATGGCGAACGCCACCACATAGCAGCCGCCTGCGCCTACTCCCTGAAGAAAACGCCCACTCAGAAATAGCGAGCCTTCCGACGCCCGTGAACAAAGCAGTGAGGCCATCATAAAGACGAGCGCGCCGACGATCGCGACCGGCTTGCGGCCTGACTGGTCGGCTATCTTCCCGGCAAACAGCATGGCCGTCGCCATTCCGGCCAGGTAAACGGAGAAGGCGATATGCAACTGCGCCTCGCTGGCGTTCAGATCGGCGGCTATACGCGGTAAACCGACCAGATACATATCAATACCGGCAGGATAGAGTAAAACCAGGGCAAAACTACACAGTAGAAAACGTTTCATAGCGGCCTCACGAAAAGTGTGGCGCTAAGAATACGGGGCGACGTTGCGCGAGACGAGTTGCCATTTGGACAACAGTGATTTCCTCATGGGAAATTATTGCTGCCGGATGGCGGCGTAAACGCCTTATCCGGCTTACGGGTTTTGTAGGCCCGGTAAGCATCGCGCCACCGGGCAATACAACGTTACTTACCAATACAGAAGCTGGAGAAAATCCGTCCCAGTAGGTCGTCGGAGGTAAACTCGCCGGTAATCTCGCTTAAGCTTTGCTGCGCCAGGCGCAACTCTTCCGCCAGCAGTTCCCCTGCCCATGCGCCTAATAACTGCGCTTTGCCCTGCTCAAGATGTTCAGCGGCTTCCGCCAGCGCCTGTAGGTGACGGCGGCGGGCCAGGAAGCCGCCTTCCATATTGGTATCAAACCCCATGCTCTGCTTGAGGTGGTTACGCAACACGTCGACGCCTTCGCCGGTACGCGCCGAGAGGCGAACCAGTGAGTGACCGTTTACTTCACTAATACCCAACGTTTCGCCGGTGATATCCGCCTTGTTACGTACCACGGTAATCGGTAGATTTTTGGGCAGACGGGCGATAAAGTCCGGCCAGATGTCGGCAGGGTCAACGGCGTCCGTCGTGGTGCCATCCACCATAAACAGCACGCGGTCGGCCTGTTCAATCTCCTGCCAGGCGCGTTCGATGCCGATACGCTCAACTTCGTCGCTGGCGTCGCGCAGTCCGGCGGTATCGATGATATGCAGCGGCATCCCGTCGATGTGAATATGCTCGCGCAACACGTCGCGCGTGGTACCGGCGATATCGGTAACAATGGCCGCTTCACGGCCTGCCAGCGCATTCAGCAGGCTGGATTTCCCGGCATTCGGGCGTCCGGCAATCACTACCTTCATCCCTTCGCGCAGCAGGCTGCCCTGGCGCGCTTCGGTGCGCACGGCGTCAAGATCGGCGATGACGCCATTGAGCTGCGCTTCGATTTTGCCGTCAGAGAGAAAGTCGATCTCCTCATCCGGAAAATCGATAGCCGCTTCGACGTAGATTCGCAGGTGAGTAAGTGCTTCCACAAGGTGGTTAACGCGGGCGGAAAATGCCCCCTGTAACGAGTTTAGCGCCGAACGCGCCGCCTGTTCGGAACTGGCATCGATCAGGTCGGCAATGGCTTCTGCCTGGGCTAAATCGAGCTTATCGTTGAGGAACGCTCGCTCGGAGAACTCGCCCGGTCGGGCAATGCGCACGCCTGGAAGCGTCAGGATACGTTTTAACAGCAGGTCCAGGATCACCGGACCGCCGTGCCCTTGTAGCTCCAGCACATCTTCACCGGTGAAGGAGTTCGGGCCGGGGAACCACAGCGCAATACCCTGATCCAGCGCGCTGCCGTCAACGTCTTTAAACGGCAGGTAGTCGGCATAGCGCGGCTTCGGCAGCTTGCCCAGCACCTCTTGCGCAACGTCACGCGCTTTCAGACCAGAGATACGCAGGATACCCACGCCACCGCGTCCCGGTGGGGTTGCCTGGGCGACGATAGTGTCGTTATGGCTCATGGTTAGTCTCAACTTTGTTGCAATAAAAAAGGCGGTCATATGACCGCCTTTTGATTGTAGGCCTGATAAGCGTTAGCGCCATCAGGCTGACCGGCGCGCCTTGCCGGATGGCGGCTTCGCCTTATCCGGCCTACACCGAATCAGGATTTTTTCTTCTCGCGGCTATGCAGGCCACGCTTCTCCAGACCACGGTAAATCAGCTGCTGCTGAATGATGGTGACCAGGTTGCTGACGATATAGTACAGCACCAGACCTGACGGGAACCACAGGAAGAACACCGTAAAGATGACCGGCATAAAGGTCATGATCTTCTGCTGCATCGGGTCGGTCACGGTGGTCGGCGACATCTTCTGAATGAAGAACATCGTTACGCCCATCAGGATCGGCAGAATGTAGTACGGGTCCTGTGCGGACAGGTCATGAATCCACAGCGCGAACGGCGCATGACGCAGTTCAATGGAACCCATCAGCATGTAGTACAACGCCAGGAAGATAGGCATCTGGATGATCAGCGGGAAGCAGCCGCCCAGCGGGTTAACCTTCTCCGCTTTGTACAGGGCCATCATCTCCTGGCTTTGGCGCTGTTTATCATCGCCAAGACGTTCGCGCATCGCCTGAATTTTCGGCTGCAGCATACGCATCTTCGCCATTGACGTGTACTGCGCTTTGGTCAGCGGGTACATGATACCGCGAACGATAAAGGTAATGATGATAATGGAGAAGCCCCAGTTGCCCACAAAGCTGTGGATCCACTTCAGCAACTTGAACAGCGGCTGAGAGATGAACCACAACCAGCCGTAGTCCACGGTCAAATCCAGGTGCGGTGCAACAGCCGCCATTTTATCCTGAATTTCCGGGCCGACCCACAGGGTGCTGGTCATCGCGCCAGTCTGGCCTGGCTGTACCAGTACCGGCTGCGCTTTATAGCCGATAGCGACAATGCCGTTACCCAGATTGGCGGTGTAGAAATTGTTGGTGCCGTCGTTACGCGGAATCCATGCGGTAGCGAAATACTGCTGCAACATTGCCACCCAACCGCCTTTGGAGCTGACGTTGAGGTTTTCGTTATCGGCAATAGTGTCGAATTTGTATTTCTCATACTTCTCATCCGGCGTGGAGTACGCTGCGCCACGGAACGTATGCAGCGCAAAGTTGCTGCTGCCGGTGTCGCGATGAGGAGGCAGGTTGACGGATTGTTTTAACTGACCAAAGGTGGAGACTTCCAGCGGTTTTTCGCCGGTGTTCTGCACGCTATAGTTCACGTTAACCGCATAATCGCCACGCTTAAAGACAAACGTTTTGGTAAACGTGTTGCCTGCGGCGTCAGTATAAGTCATCGGAACCTGCAGTTCGTTCTGACCGTCGGCCAGTACAAACGCATCTTTCTCGACGTTGTACAGCGGACGCGGGCCGTTCGCCGGGTTATCCGGGCCGTCACGGCCTGTCAGGCCGCTTTGCGCCTGATAGATAAACTGCGGGGTGGTTTCCAGCAGCTGGAACGGTTCGTTGGAACCCAGTTCTTTCGGGTAAGCCGGGAGCAAGGCCTGCTCGACATCACCACCACGGGTGTTGATAGTCAAATCAAGCACATCGGTTTTCACCGTAATCATTTTCCCCTGGCCACTGGCTGGTACGCCCTGGTCGGCGGCGCTACCCGCTGCGGTGGTCGTTGTCTGCGTGGTCTGTTGAGTCTGAGGTTGCGGATTTTTATCCTGCTCCCAGGCTTGCCAGATCATGAAAGACACGAACAGCAAAGCGATGACTAAAAGATTGCGTTGCGAATCCATCGTTAGTGTTCTCTGGTATCAAATGGTCCGGGCGGGACGGGATCGTCACCACCAGGGTGTAAAGGGTGGCATTTTAATACGCGTTTCACCGTCAACCAACTGCCTTTTATCACTCCAAACCTGCGCAATGCCTCAATTCCGTAGCTTGAGCACGTTGGCGTGAAACGACAATGCGGCCCAAGCAGCGGACTGATCAGGCGTTGATAGACCCGAATAAGGGCTATCAGGACCCGCGAGCCAGGCGACAGTGGCGGCGCCATAATTTTTCCAACGCTTCCGAGAGAGCACGGTTATCGAGGTCGGCAACCCCTTTTTTCGCCACCACCACGAAATCCATTGCAGGAAGTTCATGCTGGCGCAGACGGAAGCTTTCACGCGTCAGACGTTTAATCCGGTTGCGTTCATGCGCTCGTCGAACGTTTTTCTTGGCGACGGTAAGACCGATACGGGGATGCCCCAGCGAATTCAGGCGGCCGAGGATGGTGATTTGCGGCGTGCCAGCCCGTTGAGGTTGCTGGAAGACGAATGTGAAATGAGCGGGAGTTAACAAACGTAACTCCCTGGGAAATGCGAGCTTAACCACTCAGGGGTTAGCTTTATTACTTGGAAACGGTCAGACGAGCGCGGCCTTTAGCACGACGACGTGCCAGAACCTGACGACCATTTTTAGTAGCCATACGAGCACGGAAGCCGTGAGAACGGTTGCGCTTCAGTACAGACGGTTGAAAAGTGCGTTTCATGGCGATTTCTACCTAAACTTGAATAAATTCACTGACTTTTGCGTATACCCGAACAAACTTTGAACGACTTACGCCACAGTGTGGGTGATTAAAGAGGCCGGATTGTAATAATTGTACACTCCGGAGTCAATTCTCTTTCCTTATTTTCCCGCGATTTTCCACGCCTTTTTGTGCGGAAAATAAGCAGCGTTGACGCCATATGACGGGCATTGCGCGACGGGTGGAGAATTATACGGACTGCCAAGTAAAGCGCAAGGATCGCCCTGGATCTTTATGCGATCTTTTAGGCGTCTGCTCACCTTTACCTATTAATTTTTTCAATATGCGCGCGAAAGCGTACAGGAGTTCCCCAGGATCGATTACACTTATCCTTTCCTGGAAAGTCCTGTGGATAAATCGGGAAGAATCTGTGAGAAACAGAAGATCTCTTGCTCAGTTTAGGCTATGATCCGCGGTCCTGATCGTTTCAAACGATCCTGGTCAGGCATGAACACGAAATCTTTCAGACTGCGTGAAGTCGCGATCGTTTGAAAGATCCGTGAAAACCGCAGACAGCGGTTCGTGCGTCACCCTTCATGCAGGGTCTTATCGACGTGCGCCAACAATCATTAATGTATCAGCCTTTGTCATTTATCGACTTTTGTTCGAGTGGAGTCCGCCGTGTCACTTTCGCTTTGGCAGCAGTGTCTTGCCCGATTGCAGGATGAGTTACCAGCCACAGAATTCAGTATGTGGATACGCCCGTTGCAGGCGGAACTGAGCGATAACACGCTGGCTTTGTATGCGCCAAACCGTTTTGTGCTCGATTGGGTAAGAGATAAGTACCTCAACAATATCAATGGATTACTCAACACATTCTGCGGCGCGGATGCCCCACAACTGCGTTTTGAAGTGGGAACAAAGCCCGTTACGCAAACGCTAAAAACGCCTGTGCATAACGTTGTCGCGCCTGCGCAGACAACGACGGCGCAGCCGCAGCGCGTAGCGCCTGCGGCCCGTTCGGGCTGGGATAACGTACCAGCGCCGGCGGAGCCGACCTACCGCTCCAACGTCAATGTTAAACATACATTTGATAACTTCGTCGAAGGTAAATCCAACCAACTGGCGCGCGCGGCGGCACGTCAGGTGGCGGATAATCCTGGCGGCGCTTATAACCCGTTATTCCTCTATGGCGGCACCGGTCTGGGTAAAACTCACCTGCTGCACGCGGTGGGTAACGGCATTATGGCGCGCAAACCCAACGCGAAAGTCGTGTATATGCACTCCGAGCGCTTTGTGCAGGACATGGTAAAAGCCCTGCAAAATAACGCCATCGAAGAGTTTAAACGCTACTACCGCTCCGTTGACGCATTGCTGATCGACGATATTCAATTCTTCGCCAATAAAGAACGATCCCAGGAAGAGTTTTTCCACACCTTTAACGCTCTGCTGGAAGGCAATCAGCAGATCATTTTGACGTCGGATCGCTATCCGAAAGAGATCAACGGCGTTGAGGATCGTCTCAAGTCCCGCTTTGGTTGGGGGCTGACAGTGGCGATCGAACCGCCAGAACTGGAAACCCGCGTGGCGATCCTGATGAAAAAAGCGGACGAAAATGATATTCGTCTGCCAGGCGAAGTAGCGTTCTTTATCGCCAAGCGTCTACGCTCTAACGTACGTGAACTGGAAGGCGCGCTGAACCGGGTGATCGCCAATGCCAACTTTACCGGCCGGGCGATTACTATCGACTTTGTGCGCGAAGCGCTGCGCGATTTACTGGCGTTGCAGGAAAAACTGGTCACCATCGACAATATTCAGAAGACGGTGGCCGAGTATTACAAAATCAAAATTGCGGATCTGCTTTCTAAGCGTCGATCTCGCTCGGTAGCACGTCCGCGCCAGATGGCTATGGCGCTGGCAAAAGAGCTCACCAACCACAGTCTGCCGGAAATCGGCGATGCGTTTGGCGGGCGCGACCACACTACCGTACTTCATGCCTGTCGTAAAATTGAGCAACTGCGTGAAGAAAGCCACGATATCAAAGAAGATTTTTCGAATTTAATCAGAACATTGTCGTCGTGATCCTATGAAATTTACCGTTGAACGTGAACATTTATTAAAACCGCTTCAGCAGGTCAGCGGCCCGCTGGGCGGTCGTCCTACGCTGCCGATTCTCGGTAACCTGCTCCTCCAGGTAGCGGACGGTACGCTTTCTCTGACCGGCACCGATCTTGAAATGGAGATGGTCGCGCGCGTTACGCTTTCTCAGCCGCATGAGCCAGGCGCCACTACCGTGCCGGCGCGGAAATTCTTTGATATCTGCCGCGGCCTGCCGGAGGGCGCGGAGATTGCCGTTCAGTTGGAAGGCGATCGGATGTTGGTGCGTTCTGGCCGTAGCCGCTTCTCGCTGTCTACGCTGCCTGCCGCCGATTTCCCGAATCTTGACGACTGGCAAAGCGAAGTTGAATTTACGCTGCCGCAGGCCACGATGAAGCGCCTGATTGAAGCGACCCAGTTTTCGATGGCCCATCAGGATGTGCGCTACTACTTAAACGGTATGCTGTTTGAAACGGAAGGTAGCGAACTGCGCACTGTCGCGACCGACGGCCACCGTCTGGCGGTGTGCTCAATGCCGCTGGAAGCGTCTTTACCCAGCCACTCGGTGATTGTGCCGCGTAAAGGCGTGATTGAACTGATGCGTATGCTCGACGGCGGCGAAAACCCGCTGCGCGTGCAGATCGGCAGTAATAATATCCGCGCGCACGTCGGCGACTTTATCTTTACCTCGAAGCTGGTGGATGGTCGCTTCCCGGATTACCGTCGCGTTCTGCCGAAGAATCCGGATAAGCATCTGGAAGCGGGCTGCGATATCCTCAAGCAGGCGTTTGCCCGCGCGGCAATCCTCTCGAATGAGAAATTCCGCGGCGTGCGTCTGTACGTCAGTGAGAATCAGCTCAAAATCACCGCCAATAACCCGGAGCAGGAAGAAGCGGAAGAGATTCTGGATGTGAGCTACGGCGGGACGGAGATGGAAATCGGCTTTAACGTCAGTTACGTGCTGGACGTGCTCAATGCGCTGAAGTGCGAAACCGTGCGCATTATGCTGACGGATTCCGTATCCAGCGTACAGATTGAGGATGCGGCGTCACAGAGTGCTGCCTACGTTGTTATGCCAATGAGGCTGTAGAATCTGAAAAGGGGCTGGTTTACTTGCCATTTCGCCTCCCGGCAGTGCTCGAAATGCTCACGTACTTCGTGTACGCTCCGCTTTCTGCGCGCTGGCGGTAGACGAACTGGCTGCGACACACACGCCCCTGGACGAATGTACTAATATATGTCACTGACGCGCCTTTTAATCAAAGACTTCCGCAACATAGAAAATGCGGATCTCGCTTTATCCCCCGGCTTTAACTTCCTGGTTGGCGCCAACGGCAGCGGCAAAACCAGCGTGTTGGAAGCTATCTATACGCTTGGCCACGGTCGGGCGTTTCGCAGTTTGCAGCCTGGCCGCGTGATTCGTCATGAGCAGGAAGCGTTTGTTCTTCACGGGCGATTACAGGGCGAAGAGCGTGAGACGTCGATTGGTTTAACCAAAGATAAGCAGGGCGACAGCAAAGTCCGTATCGATGGTACCGACGGTCACAAGATCGCGGAGCTGGCGCATTTAATGCCGATGCAGTTGATTACGCCGGAGGGGTTTACTTTACTCAACGGCGGCCCCAAATACAGAAGAGCGTTCCTTGACTGGGGATGCTTTCACAACGAAGCCGGATTCTTCACCGCCTGGAGCAACCTGAAACGATTGCTGAAACAGCGTAATGCCGCGCTGCGCCAGGTGAGTCGTTATGAGCAATTGCGCCCGTGGGATAAAGAGCTGATTCCGCTGGCGGAACAAATTAGTACCTGGCGGGCGGAGTACAGTAGCGCTATCGCACAGGACATGGCGGATACCTGTCAGCAGTTTTTACCTGAATTTTCCCTGACGTTCTCTTTCCAGCGCGGCTGGGAGAAAGAGACAGACTATGCGGACGTGCTGGAGCGAAGCTTTGAGCGTGACCGTATGTTGACCTACACCGCGCACGGGCCGCATAAAGCGGACTTTCGCATTCGCGCCGACGGCGCGCCGGTGGAAGATACCCTGTCGCGCGGGCAGCTAAAGTTATTGATGTGCGCCTTACGTCTGGCGCAGGGCGAGTTCCTCACCCGCGAAAGCGGGCGGCGCTGCCTGTACCTGATAGATGATTTTGCCTCTGAACTTGACGATGCGCGTCGCGGACTGCTGGCCAGCCGCTTAAAAGCCACGCAATCGCAGGTCTTTGTCAGCGCAATTAGCGCTGAACACGTTATAGACATGTCGGATGAAAATTCGAAGATGTTTACCGTGGAAAAGGGTAAAATAACGGATTAACCCAAGATTAAATGAGCGAGAAACGTTGATGTCGAATTCTTATGACTCCTCCAGTATCAAAGTCCTGAAAGGGCTGGATGCGGTGCGTAAGCGCCCGGGTATGTATATCGGCGACACGGATGACGGCACCGGTCTGCACCACATGGTATTCGAGGTGGTAGATAACGCTATCGACGAAGCGCTCGCGGGTCACTGTAAAGATATCGTCGTGACTATTCACGCCGATAACTCCGTGTCCGTAACGGATGATGGCCGTGGCATTCCGACCGGTATTCACCCGGAAGAAGGCGTCTCGGCGGCGGAAGTGATCATGACCGTTCTGCACGCGGGCGGTAAATTTGACGATAACTCCTATAAAGTCTCCGGCGGTCTGCACGGCGTGGGCGTCTCGGTAGTCAACGCTCTGTCGCAAAAACTGGAACTGGTTATCCAGCGAGATGGCAAAATTCACCGTCAGATCTACGAGCACGGCGTGCCGCAGGCACCCCTGGCCGTCACTGGCGATACCGATAAAACCGGCACGATGGTACGTTTCTGGCCGAGCCACGAAACCTTCACCAACGTCACTGAATTTGAATATGAGATCCTGGCGAAACGCCTGCGTGAACTGTCATTCCTGAACTCAGGCGTCTCCATCCGCCTGCGCGACAAGCGCGATGGCAAAGAAGATCATTTCCACTACGAAGGCGGCATCAAGGCGTTTGTTGAATATCTCAACAAGAATAAAACGCCGATCCACCCGAATATCTTCTACTTCTCCACCGAAAAAGACGGTATCGGTGTGGAAGTAGCGCTACAGTGGAACGACGGTTTCCAGGAAAACATCTACTGCTTTACCAACAACATTCCGCAGCGCGACGGCGGTACCCACCTGGCAGGCTTCCGTGCGGCGATGACCCGTACGCTGAACGCCTACATGGACAAAGAAGGCTACAGCAAAAAAGCTAAAGTCAGCGCCACCGGCGATGATGCCCGTGAAGGTCTGATTGCGGTGGTTTCCGTGAAGGTGCCGGACCCGAAATTCTCCTCGCAGACCAAAGATAAGCTGGTCTCTTCCGAGGTGAAATCGGCGGTAGAACAGCAGATGAACGAACTGCTGAGCGAATACCTGCTGGAAAACCCATCTGACGCGAAAATCGTCGTCGGCAAAATTATCGACGCCGCGCGTGCGCGTGAAGCGGCGCGTCGCGCCCGTGAAATGACCCGTCGTAAAGGCGCGCTGGATTTAGCCGGTCTGCCGGGCAAACTGGCGGACTGCCAGGAACGCGACCCGGCGCTGTCCGAACTGTACCTGGTGGAAGGGGACTCCGCGGGCGGCTCTGCGAAGCAGGGCCGTAACCGCAAGAACCAGGCGATTCTGCCGCTGAAAGGTAAAATCCTCAACGTCGAGAAAGCGCGCTTCGACAAGATGCTCTCCTCTCAGGAAGTGGCGACGCTGATTACCGCGCTGGGCTGCGGTATCGGTCGCGACGAGTACAACCCGGACAAGCTGCGTTATCATAGCATCATCATCATGACCGATGCGGACGTCGACGGCTCGCACATCCGTACGCTGCTGTTGACCTTCTTCTATCGTCAGATGCCGGAAATCGTCGAGCGCGGCCACGTCTACATTGCCCAGCCGCCGCTGTACAAAGTGAAGAAAGGCAAGCAGGAACAGTACATTAAAGACGACGAAGCGATGGATCAGTACCAGATTTCCATCGCGCTTGACGGTGCGACTCTGCACGCGAACGCTCATGCGCCGGCGCTATCCGGCGAAGCGTTAGAAAAACTGGTCTCTGAATATAACGCCACGCAGAAAATGATTGGTCGTATGGAGCGTCGCTTCCCGAAAGCGCTGCTCAAAGAGCTGGTGTATCAGCCAACTCTGACCGAAGCCGATCTTTCTGATGAGCAGACTGTAACGCGCTGGGTGAATGCGCTGATTACCGAGCTGAACGAGAAAGAGCAGCACGGCAGTCAGTGGAAGTTCGATGTTCATACTAATACGGAACAGAATCTGTTCGAGCCTATCGTTCGCGTGCGTACGCATGGTGTGGATACCGATTATCCGTTGGATCACGAGTTTGTGACCGGCGCGGAATATCGTCGTATCTGCACGCTGGGCGAGAAGCTGCGCGGTCTGATTGAAGAGGACGCGTTCATCGAACGCGGCGAGCGTCGCCAGCCGGTAAACAGCTTCGAGCAGGCGCTGGAGTGGCTGGTGAAAGAATCACGTCGCGGTCTGGCTATCCAGCGTTATAAAGGTCTGGGTGAAATGAACCCGGATCAGCTGTGGGAAACCACCATGGACCCGGAAAGCCGCCGTATGCTGCGTGTGACCGTCAAAGATGCGATTGCTGCCGACCAGCTGTTCACCACGCTGATGGGTGATGCCGTTGAGCCGCGTCGTGCCTTTATCGAAGAGAACGCCCTGAAAGCAGCGAATATCGATATTTAATATTCCCGCGTAATCTCTCCCTTATATAAGGGAGAGATTTAGTCTGTAGGTTGAGGGGAGCGAATCCCAACATTTAACAGCGCCTGGAAGGTTTGTCAGTAGTCTGAGATTTAGTAACGCATTGGGGGTAGTGAGTGCAATACAATGACGTATCCTATAACCACTATAAGTAATGTTATAACTAATATTTTAAATAATGTGTTCATAATATATCCTTGATGTATTTTCCATTGTTTAGCATTAAAGATACGTTGTTGGTTGGATAGAGTATTTACTCCGCCATCCGACAAGGTGAGGCTGACATAGAATGCCTGAATACATTCAGGCATTCTTTATTGTTAGTAGCGCATCGCCGGTAAAGAATTCATGATAATAATATAGCCAATTGCCTGGAAGGGCGCAGTGACAACATCGCCAATAATAGAGAATGGCATTAATAAAACCTTAGCCGAGAAATGCTTCTTATCACGTGTGAAATTTATTTTATGGGAAGATTTTAGTAATATTTCATTTTCATTATCGGCATCTTTGGGTTGGATTTTTCCTGCTAACGTAAAATAAAAAGGACTGCCAGGATCGTTTTCATGTACATAAAATGCCTCTCTGACTTTTGATTTTTCTTCTCCCGTCAAAGACTTATAACTGTATCTAATATCTGAAGGGCGGACGCAATGAAACTCATTTTGTTTGTTCCCTTTTTTACTATCGGTAGAACAGTAAAGCTGTTTGGAAAATTCGATAATTCTTTTATCGATATGAGGATTATTCAGTAAAGTGACGAAATTTCTGGTTGTTGTGTTGATATTATCATCTTTTATATCAAGTTGATAATTATTGTCTTCACCAACAAATGTCCACGTTTTCTCTCCGTTTGTAGTCGTTGATGGTTTGATACTTTTTATTTCATCTGTTTTCCAGACTTCTGTCGTGGGTGCGCTTTCCGTTTTTATAGTATCGAGTAAAGATGACGTCATACAACCGCTTAAAAAATAACTCATGGCAATGGCTGATATTATTTTAATTATTTTCATGAATGTATTCCTTACATGTCATATTCGTTATTATTACCACGCCGCTAATTTTATTGCTATTTTTTCTATCTGCGCTTTCTTACCGGTGTGCCGTTTAATCGAAAGCTGTGTTATTTTTATTTTTTTCAGAGAGTACTAACGGTAATTGTCATCAAATTATTCATTCCTCAAATGGTTTAACGGGACACTCAGTCTCTTTTTCTTCTATATACGGTGAGTTTCCCAATAACCTCCTTTATTTTTCTGTATGTTATTGCCTGATAAATCGGTCAATGCACAATAGAAGCAACCATTGTAAAGACCGTTAAACTCCTCATCATGTCGGACAAAAGAGGAATCCTTTTTCCAGAGTTTATCCCCCTTTATCCCTGACTCTTTTGCTGTTTTTTGAGCGGAATCGCGTTAGCATGAGTCAGGACTCATTTAATGCGGGGATTTCATGGCTATCAAACTTATTGCTATCGACATGGATGGCACCCTTCTGCTGCCCGATCACACCATTTCTCCGGCGGTTAAAAACGCGATTGCCGCTGCGCGTGAAAAAGGGGTAAACGTGGTGCTGACCACAGGCCGTCCGTATGCGGGTGTGCACAGCTATCTGAAAGAACTTCATATGGAACAACCCGGCGACTACTGCATCACCTACAACGGGGCGCTGGTGCAGAAAGCAGGGGATGGCAGTACGGTGGCGCAAACAGCGCTCAGCTATGATGACTACCGTTACCTGGAAAAACTGTCCCGTGAGGTGGGTTCTCACTTCCACGCATTAGACCGAAATACGCTTTATACCGCTAACCGCGATATCAGCTACTACACGGTGCATGAGTCGTATGTGGCGACCATTCCGCTGGTATTTTGTGAAGCGGAGAAGATGGACCCGAACACCCAGTTCCTGAAAGTTATGATGATCGATGAGCCTGTCGTTCTTGACCGGGCGATTGCGCGTATACCGGCAGAGGTGAAGGAAAAGTATACCGTGCTGAAAAGTGCGCCGTACTTCCTTGAAATCCTCGATAAACGGGTTAATAAAGGCACCGGCGTAAAATCACTGGCCGAGGCGCTGGGTATTAAGCCAGAGGAGGTGATGGCGATTGGCGATCAGGAAAACGACATTGCGATGATCGAATACGCCGGCATGGGCGTGGCAATGGACAACGCCATTCCGTCGGTCAAAGAGGTGGCTAACTTTGTGACTAAATCGAACCTTGAAGATGGTGTTGCCTGGGCGATTGAACAACATGTTCTGTCCTGATTCACTCCGGCCCGATCGCCGTCGGGCCGATAGTTCCACTCATGAAGCTAATGTGTTGCAACAAAGACGTTGTAGAAAATAGTTTTTTATTTCAAAAGATTAATTCGCACAGAAATCCCGCCCACCAGGCGACGATTACTATATTCTCCCTCCTCCTTTCGATCCGGCGGCGCTTCTCGCCAGAATAAACGCTTCATCATTATGAAAAAACGCTCCCTTTTGCTGTTGGCGCTGCCCGCTATGGCTTTTTCTACCTGGGCGGCTACCAGCCCCCCGGCGAACCTGTCGCCTGTTTATAGCTATCAGGATGACGTCCCATCTGCTGCCACACCGCCAGTCGCGACAACGCCGGTGGCAAAGCCTGCCAGTACATCAGTGTTGCCTTTTCTGGGTGATGAAGCCCGAAAGCGTGGCTATGAGCTTCCCGAGCCATTTGGTCTCAATATTAACTACATGAATATTGGGCAGAATATTAACGTTGATAGCATCAACTTTAATGGCCTGGCTTTAGGTCCCAACGGGGGAATTCCATTAGATAACGCATTTAAAATTAACGTCGGTCATACCCGTGAAAAGAGCAAGACCGAAACGGTCAAGCTGGATGCCTGGCTGCTGCCATTTATGAATGTGTACGGCCTGGTGGGCTATACCGATGGTCATTCCATTTCGCAAATTGGTGTTGGGTTGATGACGAAAAATGGCCACGTTTTTCATCCCGCCGATCTGCAAAACCTCAAGTTTAAACTCGACTTTAAAGGCACTACCTATGGCATCGGCACCACGCTGGTCGGCGGTGTAGGTAACTGGTTTACCGCTGTTGATGCTAACTACACCCAGACACAGTTCGATATTCTTGATGGCAGCATCGACGCCTTTACCGTCTCACCTCGCGTTGGTTACCGTTTTACCACCCCGGGTATAGATAAGATGCATCTGCCGTCGGGCAAGCTAAACGTCTGGGTCGGCAGCATGTATCAGGATGTGCAGCAGGAGTTTAAAGGCAGCCTCGACGACCTGACCATGCCGTCAGCGACGCTACAAAGGCTGGTGAGTATGGCTAACTATAACAATAACGGCCGCTTTGACGTCAAACAGCATCTACAATCACCGTGGAACATGCTGCTGGGCGCTCAGTATGAAATAACCCGCCATTTCAACGTTACCACCGAGTTTGGCTTTGCCGAGCGCAATAGCTTCTTTGTGGCCGGTGAGTACCGCTTTTGAACCGCTGCCATTGCCGACTGTTGCTTTGCGTCGCCGGTGTGCTGTCCGGCGTGGCGCAGGCGGCGCTGCCCAGCCGCAGTCAGGTGGACGGCTGGCTACAACAAATGGGGGATAGCGATACTTACGATGCCGCCAAAGGCGTCAACTGGGGAGTAATGCCCGGGCCATTTTATACCCCTGAACTGGGGCTGGGCATCGGCACCGCCATCGTCGGTATGTATCGCCCCGATCCTGCCGATAAGGTTAGCCAGGTATCCACGCTGTCGCTGAGCGGCTATTTCAGCTCCACAGGCGCTTTTGGCGTAAGCCTGCAAAATTACGCTTTTTTCGCGCAAGATCGCTGGCGTTTCTTCCTCACTGGCGCATTGAGCGACACGCCCACTTACTATTGGGGACAGGGTTTTGCCGCCGGTGATAAAGACAGCCATAAGCAGGCCTATACTGCGCAGGTGCTGGATCTGCAACCCATGCTGTATCGTCGGCTGGTCAACAATATCTATCTTGGCGTTGGCTGGACGCTGGATATACAGCACGCCGCGCAAATTGATGAGACCGATCCGCCCAAAATTCAAAGTACAGCGCAGGGCTGTTCTTCACTGAGTAACGGCGGTAGCGTTGAGATTAGCTGGGATGATCGTGATTTTATACCTAACCCACGCAAAGGGCAGTATGCCACCCTTCGCTATACCCACTTCGCACCGGACGTCGGTAGCGATACGCGGTTTGATGAATACCAACTGCACTATAGTCGTTACCATGCCCTCAATGATAAAGATGTGCTGGCCTGGGAAACGGACGGCGCCTTTACTCAGGGTGATGTGCCGTGGAATATGCTGCCGCTGCTGGGCAGTAACCATCGTATGCGCGGCTATTATGAAGGGCGCTATCGCGATAAAAATGCTATCAGCGGTCAGCTGGAATATCGCCATAAGCTGAGCTGGCGGCATGGCGTTGTCGGTTGGGTGGGCGCGGGCACCATGGGATCGTCTTTGCACCATCTGGATGACGGGCGATGGCTGCCTTCTGCGGGCGTGGGCTATCGCTTTGAGTTCAAGCCGCGCGTCAACGTGCGGCTGGATTACGGCGTGGGCAAAGCTAGCAGCGGTTTTTATTTTCAGGTAGGAGAAGCATTTTGAGGTCCGTCGTTCGGGTTATCTTTCTGGCGCTGCTGTTTCTGGCGGGGAGCGCCCGCGCCGCCTTACCACTGACGCTCTATCTGTCCTCTCTCCCAATGCCAGTTGCCAGTGAAGCCTGGCCGACGATGCCGCCGCAGCCACTGCCAAAGGGGTTGCGTCCGTGTTGCGCTTTTGGTTACGACCTGCATGCCGAGCTGCTGGGACTGCCGGTTCCGTTCTATCAGTTAAATAACATCGTGACGGTGGACTCGCTGGGGCATCATCAGTACAACGACCATCTGTACTCGGGCGTGGCAAACCTGATTGGCCTTAGCGGTGAGAATAACGGTATTGTGTATACCTTGCGTGGCGGATTCATCGACACCGCACATGTGCGGGATACCGCTGATATGACAGTGTATATCTTCAGCCAACTACTACCAAAGCTGGGGCAGGCTTTTACGCTGAATCTGGGCGAGGAGCTGGCCGAACGGCGTCTGGTTTTTACTGCTTTTACCCCTCCGGTCGATGCACGCGAGCGATACACGCTGGCCGCCTGGTTGTCGGCGCATCTGGCGTTCCAGGTGGCGGAGTGGCACGAAATCGCCCAATGGTACGGTTTCGAGTCTGTTCGCGGATTTTCTGAGGGAGTATCGGCCTTTTCGCCGGAAGATCTCTATTCTAACCTCGCGGGTGCCCGTCTGGCGGCGTCTTTAATTGTCGGCGGCCAGACGAAAACGCAAGAGATGTACAACACGGCGATGGAAACTGCGCTGCGGCAAGCGCTGACGCAGCTGGCAGCGCAGCCGGCGCAGATCACCCGTTTTCAGTTTGATATGCTTGATGGCCGTTGGTGGAACAGCCAGCGGCGGGTACCGGAAAAATATCTGGTGCTGCATCGTAATTATCAGATGGGCGATGACCGCCTGCCGACCGCCATTCCTGGCGAGATAATGCCGCTATTGCCGCTGAGCTTGCCCCATCGCTGGCGCGGTATCCAGCTTAGCACGCTGGCGCAACTACAATTGTGGCCCAGCGAGGATATGGCGCAGCTACCGCCTCCCGCGCACTATTACAGCGAAAAAGATTTTGCCGCCCTGGCGGAGCAGGCACGGCTACAGGACGAAAAAACACAGAATCATTAAACAGGCAGTAGCCGTAGGCTAGTTCCCTCTTATACCCTCGGCGTACTGTTTTATGTCCTGATAACTGGTGATGTGAAACGCGTCGGATAAGTTGGCCGTGGCGAGCCGGAAGCTATTATGGCGTATCCATGCGTCGAGCGCCGTCACTCCCTGCGTCACGATAGTTTTAATATCTATATCGCTAAGCGGTTGCAATTCCAGCTCCCGACAGGCTTCGGTTGCCTGCGTCATCCCCAGGCTGGCGCAGCCGCTTTTTAATTTATGCGCCAGCCGCTTAATGTTAACGTCGTCATTCATGGCGCGCGCCGCCTCGATCTCCTCGACTAAAGGCAGCGCGCTGTCTTTGAATAACGCGACCCATTGCCGGAGTTTTTCCGGGCCGACAGACGCCATATCGCCGGCAAGCTGATGTTCATTCAGCATCGCCCGCGCGTTGTGAGATTTGCCCTGTAAATAGTGCGCTATCATGCGGTAAAGCTCCTCGCGGGGAACGGGCTTTTGAATAATCCCGCAGAAAAGACCGGCGGTACGCTGACGAAGATTATCGTCTATCACATGCGCGCTAAAACCAATGCGTTTCATGGCGGGATACTGACTCATCAACTGCTGCGCCAGGGTTAAGCCGTCATAATCCGGTAAATCAAAATCCACCAGCGCCACATCAAAGGGCTCGCCTTCGGCTAAACAGCGTAGCGCGTCATTCGCGCTTTCAGCTACTGAGACCTTCACCCCTTTACCCGTGAGCATTTCAGCGGTAATACGCTGCGTCAGCATATTATCTTCAATCAGCAACAGACGTAGCCCGTTAAGATTTATCGGTTCCCTGAACGCACTTTTGCTTGCGGGTTTGGGGTGGCGAACCGGTAGTTGTAAACGAAAACAACTGCCAACATGAAGCGTACTGGTGACGGTTAGCGTCCCGCCCATCGCCTCTGCCAGGCTGGCGCTGATAGCCAGCCCCAGGCCCGTCCCGCCCCGGCGTCCTGTCGCCTGCACAAACGGTTTGAAAATAGCCGTCAGCTTCGCTTCAGGGATACCGCACCCGGTATCTTCAACCTCAATAAACCAGCTCTGATCGTCGCAAAACGTGCGCAGCACTATGCTGCCGCGATCGGTAAATTTCGCCGCATTACTTAAAAGATTAATCACAATTTGACGTATCCGGCGCGGATCGCCTTGTAGCGTGGAGGGGAGTTGCTCGCTAAAGTCGGCGATGAGCGCCACCTGCACGCGGCTGTGCATTAAATGCAGCGCGCTATTCAACAATTGTCGCGGTTCAAACGGCTCCTCGCTAATAGAAACGTTGGTGCCGCCTACTTCAATCGCCGAGTAATCAAGAATATCGTTAAGAATCGCCAGTAGCGATTCGCCTGAATCATTAATGGCCTGTAAGTCGTCGCGGTAGTTTGCCATGAGCGGTTTATCGGCCAGCAATTGTACCGTACCGAGAATGCCGTAAAGCGGCGTGCGAATTTCATGGCTCATGGCGGCAAGGAACGTCGATTTCGCCTCGTTGGCCTTTTCCGCTTCGGCGCGCGCCTGCCGGTGTTCCAGCACCAGCGCATGAAGCTCCGCCGTTTGCGAACGCACCTGTTCCGCCAAATCCTCACGATGGCGGTTCAATTTGCGCACGTTGGCGCGAAACGCTTCCATCAGACGGCTGATGGTATCCAGTTCGCTGACGCCAGCCGCCTCCGGAAACGGTGAGTCAATATCGCCCTCCAGTAGCCGCTGTAAGGCCTGCGTTTGTTGCGCCAGCGGGCGGGATACGGAACGGTAAACCACTCGCCAAAGAATAAAACTTAATGAGCACAGCGCCAGGATGCCTAAGATCACTAACCCTATTTGCCCACGCTGACTGGCGTGTGTAAGACGCGCTAACCCAGCCTCGTTTCGTTTTTCGATGGCGTTCACCAACTGCGACACTTCCGTACTGAAGCGGGTAAACTGAAAGAGGTTATTGGCCATAAGCGTTTGAAGCTGGTCGCGGATGGCGTTTTCCTTACGAAACAGGGTAACCAGTGTGGTGTACTGGTTTATTTTCTCCAGCGCGTCGGCGATTTGGGCGCGAACGGTAGGATCTTCTATACGCTGCTGGCGGCGGGATAAAATTTTAACCAACTGATTAAGTTTTTCATCGGTGTCCTCGGCATCGCTCAGCCCTTGCGCGTCTTTTAAGGTCACAATGAGCTGTTTAAACCGCAGGGCATTGACCCGCAACTCATTCATCTGATTCACATACTCAAAGTCGATATCAATCAATCGGTCAAGCGCGCGTTCAGCCTGGTCCCCTTTACCGCTTTCGATAAGATCGTAAATACCGGCCTGGGTGGCGCCCGCAGATGTCGCGGCATTATTGGCCTGGCCGTGAGCCTGGGCGGCAATGCTTTCCGCCGCCTCCGCAATCTGGCGGCTTAACTGCTGTTGCTGTGCGCGCAGCGTGAGAATTTCACCGACCAGCGTTCCCTGTTGCCCAAGCGTTTGCGCAATCTCTTTTTCTTGCCGGGCGATGGCCGAGGTATTAAATCCCTGCTCGCTTAATGCCTGCAAAAGATGGTTAATTTTAAGGCTTTGCGCTTTCAGCATCTTCCCCTGCGCCAGCCAAACGCCCTCACTGTCGGCATTGGTCAGATTTTGCGCAGAAAAGAGCTCGTAAGCGCTGGCTTCGCTTAACTGCCTGGCCATATTCATCGTGGGGAGCAGCGCTTGCGTATTGGTTTGCTCCACCTGACTAATGACGCGCAGGCTTATCCAGCCGATCACGGTGCTGAGCAGGGTGAGTGCCGCCATCAGGGCGAAGGCCAGCCATAATCTGCGGGTCAGTGAAGGCGTTGACATTTATGCGCCGCGGGTGAAATGGGTTGAGTTGCCGCCGGAAAAACCATTAGGATAAAACCTTGTTGCTGGTGGGGCTATCATGCGCGCGCTTATTTCGTTCTTTTTTTTGATAATCATCGTCTCGAATGTAGAAACGGCGTCAGCCGAAACCGGGCTGCTACACTGGACGCGCGCCGATCGGGCGATTCCCTGGCGGCAAACGTCAGTCAATGCGAGTAAACCCTGGAAACTGTGCGCATTATACCCCAGCCTGAAAGATTCTTACTGGTTGTCCGTCAACTACGGGATGCAAAAAGCGGCCAAATTGTATGGCGTTGATTTAAAAGTGCTGGAAGCGAATGGCTATCGGCAACTGGCGACGCAACAACAGCAAATGATGCAATGCCGGGAGTGGGGCTCCGACGCTATTCTGCTTGGCAGCAGTACCGATCGTTTCCCGGAACTGGAACGGTATGCCGGTAATGTGCCGGTTATTGAACTGGTGAACATGATTCACGATGCCAGCGTCGCAACCCGCGTTGGTCTGCCGTGGTTTCAGATGGGGTATCTGCCGGGACGTTTCCTGATGCAGTGGAGCAAAGGAAAAGCGCTTAACGTTTTACTCTTCCCGGGGCCGGAAGAAGCCGGCGGCAGTCAGGAGATGGTGGCGGGTTTTCGTCAGGCAATTAAAGGCAGCGCCATCAACATTGTGGATATCGCCTGGGGCGATAACGACATTGAAGTGCAGCGAAACTTACTCCAGGAAATGCTGGAGCGCCATCCGGACGCCAATGTGGTCGCCGGGTCGGCGATAGCGGCGGAGGCGGCGATGGGCGAAGGGCGAAATTTGACGACTCCGCTCACGATCGTCTCATTTTATCTGACGCATCAGGTTTATCGCGGTTTAAAACGCGGCCATATCCTGATGGCGCTCAGCGATCAGATGGCCTGGCAGGGCGAATTAGCGATAACGCAGTCGATTAAGGTCTTACAGGGGCAACCGGTGCCTGAAAATATCAGCCCGCCGGTGCTTATTTTGACGCATAACAACGCCGACAGCGCGCGCGTTCGCCGTTCGCTATCGCCTCCGGGATTTCGGCCCGTCTATCTGTATCAATACACCTCCGAGGCTAAAAAGTAGCCTTCGCCATGCTGTGTGACCAGCAGTTCCGGCGTAATTTTATGACGTAAGCGGCGAACCAGGACATCAATCGTGCGGAGATCCGGAGTCTCTACGCGGCGGGCGGAAAGCATTCGCAGCAGGCGTTCACGATGCAGCACTTTGCCTGGGTTGGTCACAAAGGCCAGCAGTAACTCGTACTCCGCGCGCGTAAGCTTAATGGCTTCACCGTTGTACTCCAGCGTGTGATTCATCACGTTCAGGCAGTAACCGGAAAACATATAGCAGTTTTCACTGGCATTTTGCGGCGTGGGGCGGGCCAGATCGATGCGCCACAAAAGATTTTTCACCCGTACTACCAGCTCGCGCAGTTCCAGCGGCTTGGTGACGTAGTCGTCCGCGCCCATCTCCAGCCCGACGATGCGGTCGATTTGGTCGCAACGCCCTGTCACCAGAATAATGCCCACCGTGGAGCGTTCTCGTAGCGCCCTGGTCAGCATCAACCCGTTTTCATCGGGGAGGTTGATATCCAGCAGGATCAGCGAAACGTGCTCATGCTCCATGATGTCACGCAGGCCCGCGCCGCTGTCGGTCACCGAAACGCGATACCCCTCCTGCTCAAAATAGGCCTGTAATCTGGCCTGAGTAACAGGTTCATCCTCAACAATAACAATGTGATGTGACATCCTGCGCGCGGTCTCTTTCTGTTCATATCTGTTCATATATTGCCGTATCCCGTTCATCCTGACCAGTGACGCTGTTCATATTTGCGGAATAAGATCTGCGCATTAAACCATATAATTACAGGGGCTATTATGCGAAAACTCTGGAGAGCGCTACTCAGGCCAAGCGCCCGTTGGTCGATACTGGCGCTGGTCATTGTCGGGATTGTGATCGGCGTTGCGCTGATCGTGTTACCTCACGTCGGTATCAAACTGACCAGTACGACAGAGTTTTGCGTCAGCTGCCATAGTATGCAGCCGGTGTATCAGGAATATAAACAGTCCGTACATTTCCAGAACGCTTCCGGCGTACGCGCGGAATGCCACGATTGCCATATCCCCCCTGATATTCCAGGCATGGTGAAACGTAAGCTGGAAGCCAGCAACGATCTTTACCAGACATTTATCGCCCACTCGATTGATACCCCGGAAAAATTTGAAGCCAAACGCGCCGAGCTTGCCGAGCGTGAATGGGCGCGCATGAAAGAGAATAACTCCGCGACCTGTCGTTCCTGCCATAACTACGATGCGATGGATCACGCGAAACAGAACCCGGAAGCGGCGCGGCAAATGAAAATCGCCGCGAAAGAAAATCAATCCTGCATCGACTGTCATAAAGGGATTGCCCACCAGCTACCGGATATGAGCAGCGGTTTCCGCAAACAGTTTGATGAACTGCGCGCCAGCGCCAGTACGCATAATGACGGCGATACGCTCTATTCGCTGGATATCAAGCCGATTTACGCCGCTAAAGGCGATAAAGAACCGGCAGGTTCGCTGTTACCTGCTTCTGAAGTGACAGTCCTTAAACGGGACGGTGACTGGCTGCAAGTGCAAATCGAAGGCTGGACGGAGACGGACGGTCGCCAGCGCGTGCTGACGCAGTTGCCCGGTAAACGTATTTTTGTCGCCTCGATTCGCGGCGATGTGCAACAGCATGTGAAAACGCTGGAAGAGACCACCGTCGCGGCGACCAATACTCAGTGGAGCAAATTACAGGCAACTGCGTGGATGCAAAAAGGCGACATGGTAAATGACATTAAACCGATTTGGGCCTATGCCGACTCCCTCTATAACGGCACCTGTAATCAGTGTCACGGCGCGCCGGACAAAGCGCACTTTGACGCTAACGGCTGGATCGGCACGCTCAACGGCATGATCGGTTTCACCAGTCTGGATAAGCGTGAAGAACGTACCTTGTTGAAATATCTCCAGATGAATGCGTCTGATACCACCAACACGCCGCACAGCGATAAGGGAGAACACAATGAAAAATAAGGACACGCTACACGTCTCTCGTCGACGTTTTCTGGCGCAGCTTGGCGGCTTGACGGTGGCAGGAATGCTGGGGCCGTCACTACTGACGCCCCGTAGCGCCCGCGCGGCGGATGCCGTTGCACCAGGCGCCGCGACGAAAGAGGGTATCCTTACCGGCTCTCACTGGGGGGCGATTCGCGCCACGGTGGTTGACGGTCGATTTGTGGCGGCAAAACCGTTTGAACAGGATAAATACCCGTCCAAAATGATCGCCGGCCTGCCCGATCACGTCCACAACGCGGCGCGTATTCGCTATCCGATGGTGCGCGTCGACTGGATGCGCAAAGGTCATCAAAGCGACACCTCGCAGCGCGGCGATAATCGTTTTGTGCGCGTCTCCTGGGATGAAGCGCTGGATCTGTTCTATCAGGAACTGGAGCGGGTGCAAAAAACCTACGGGCCGAGCGCGCTACTGACGGCGAGCGGCTGGCAATCTACCGGCATGTTCCATAACGCCTCCGGGATGCTGGCGCGCGCGATTGCGCTACATGGCAATAGCGTTAGCACGGGAGGGGACTATTCGACCGGCGCGGCGCAGGTGATTCTGCCGCGCGTGGTGGGTTCAATGGAAGTGTACGAGCAGCAAACGTCATGGCCTCTGGTTTTACAGAACAGTAAAACGATTGTGCTATGGGGTTCTGATATGGTGAAAAACCAGCAGGCAAACTGGTGGTGCCCGGATCACGATGTCTATCAGTACTATGAACAATTAAAAGAGAAGGTTGCCAGCGGCGCTATCTCGGTCATCAGCATCGACCCGGTCGTCACCTCCACGCACGATTATCTGGGGCGCGATAAGGTCAAACATATCGCCATTAACCCGCAGACGGATGTCCCGTTACAACTGGCGCTGGCGCATACGCTGTACAGCGAGAAACTGTACGATAAAAATTTCCTCGATAACTACTGCGTCGGTTTTGACCAGTTCCTCCCCTATTTGCTGGGCGAGAAAGATGGACAGCCCAAAGATGCTGCCTGGGCGGAAAAACTGTGCGGTATTGACGCCGACACCATCCGCGCGTTGGCGCGGCAGATGGCGGGCGACAGAACGCAAATCATCGCTGGCTGGTGCGTACAACGTATGCAGCATGGCGAACAGTGGTCATGGATGGTCGTCGTGCTGGCAGCAATGCTGGGACAGATTGGTTTACCGGGCGGCGGCTTTGGTTTTGGCTGGCACTACAACGGCGCCGGGACGCCTGGTCGTAAAGGGATCATTTTAAGCGGCTTTTCCGGTTCGACGACCGTTCCGCCAGTGCACGACAGCACGGATTACAAAGGCTATAGCAGCACCATTCCTATTGCGCGTTTTATGGATGCCATTCTTGAACCGGGCAAGATCATTAACTGGAACGGGAAATCGGTTAAATTACCGCCGCTGAAGATGTGCGTGTTCGCCGGGACCAACCCGTTCCACCGACACCAACAAATTAACCGCATAATTGAAGGGTGGCGCAAGCTGGAAACGGTCATCGCCATTGATAACCAGTGGACGTCGACCTGCCGCTTTGCGGATATCGTTTTGCCGGCTACCACCCAATTTGAGCGTAACGACCTCGATCAGTTCGGCAACCACTCTAACCGCGGGATTATCGCCATGAAACAGGTGGTGTCGCCGCAGTTTGAAGCGCGTAACGACTTTGATATTTTCCGCGATCTCTGCCGACGCTTTAACCGTGAAGCGGCATTTACGGAAGGCCTTGATGAAATGGGCTGGCTGAAACGCATCTGGCAGGAAGGGAGCCAGCAGGGAAAAGGTCGCGGTATCCACTTACCGACTTTCGAGGTGTTCTGGAATCAACAGGAGTACATCGAGTTTGATCATCCGCAGATGTTTGTGCGCCATCAGGCTTTCCGTGAAGATCCGGACCTGGAGCCGTTGGGCACGCCAAGCGGTTTGATCGAGATTTACTCCAAAACGATCGCCGACATGCAATACGACGATTGTCAGGGCCATCCCATGTGGTTCGAAAAAATCGAACGCTCGCATGGCGGGCCGGGATCGCAGCGCTGGCCGTTGCACTTACAATCCGTCCACCCTGATTTCCGTCTGCATTCCCAACTGTGCGAGTCGGAAACGCTGCGTCAGCAATATGTCGTTGGCGGCAAGGAGCCGGTCTTTATTAACCCACAGGATGCCAGCGCGCGCGGGATCCGCAACGGTGACATCGTGCGGGTATTCAATGCACGCGGGCAGGTACTGGCGGGGGCGGTAGTTTCCGATCGCTATGCGCCGGGCGTGGCGCGAATTCATGAAGGCGCCTGGTACGATCCTGATAAAGGCGGCGATCTCAACGCGTTATGTAAGTACGGCAACCCTAACGTATTAACGCTGGATATCGGTACATCACAGCTCGCGCAGGCGACCAGCGCGCATACGACGCTGGTGGAAATTGAAAAATATACCGGCCCTATTGATAACGTCACGGCGTTTAACGGTCCGGTCGAGATGGTCGCGCAGTGTGAATATGTACCCGCATCGCAGGGGAATCCGCATGATTAAGCAGCCAGCGCTTGCTCAGGAACAGTACGCCTGCGTATATGCATGGCTGGCGTTACTCTTTTTCCGGGAAGTGGATGATGAAGGGTTAATACAATTACAGTCCGCGGAAATCGCGGACTGGCTGGCGCTGTTAAAGCGTCAGCCTGCGCTGGCGGCGTCGGTGGCGTTACTCGAACAAAAAATTGCCGCGCTTAGCCTGCGCCAGGATGCGCAGTTGGAGCTGGCCGCGGATTTTTGCGGATTGTTCCTGATGACGGATAAAAAATCGGCGTTGCCCTACGCCTCGCAATACCCGCAGCAGGAACCCGGCATGATTAAACATTTATTGCTTGAAGCCGGGATGGAAGTCAACGACGATTTTAAAGAGCCGGCCGACCACCTGGCGATTTATCTGGAATTACTCAGCCATTTACATTTTTCATTGGGTGAATCGTTCCAACAACGGAGAATGAATAAATTACGCCAGAAAACATTGTCGTCATTACTGGAATGGCTTCCGGAATTTACAAATAATTGCCTTAAGCATGATTCCTATGGTTTTTATGCTGCGTTAAGTCAATTATTGTTGGCTATCGTTCTTTTTGATGACGGAAAAGAGGATTTATCCATTGTTGCGGCTGAATAAACCCTGTGACGGGCATCGCAAAATAAATCTTACGATAGTCGGGGGTTATCATATCTATAGGTTTAGCCAATTGTAATTATTGATACCAATCAATATCCATGATGGGTTTGTATTTAGTATTGACGGGCCTCATGAGTAAAAAAATAAAATTTAATTAATCATGCCGCAATACCCCATAAGGATAGTGATATGAAAAAAATTACCCTCTATGCGACAACGGTTATCACCGTTGGGCTGTTATGTTATTTAGGTTTGTCCGGGTATGTATGGTATTACGACAAACAGCGCAGTAAAAAAAGCGATGTGCAGGCCTCGGTTGTGGGTGAAAATAATAAAATACTGGGTTATTTCAGGGAGAAAGGATGTGATTATTGTCATACGCCTTCCGCTGAATTACCTTTTTATTCCTCTTTTCCGGTGGCAAAGCAGCTAATGGATTACGATATCCAGCTCGGCTACAAATCGTTTAACCTGGAGGCGGTACGGGCCGCCCTGATTGCGGATACGCCGGTGCCGCAAAGCGAACTGAATAAAATTGAATGGGTTATGCAACATCAGACTATGCCGCCAACCCGCTATGTCGCGCTGCACTGGGCGGGAGGCGTCAGCGATAAAGAGCGTACTGACATCCTGAACTGGATAGCCGATCAGCGTGAGCGCAACTATGCCAGCGCCGATACCGACCCGGCGCACCGGAATGAACCCGTTCAGCCTATTCCGCGCAATATTCCCGTCGATGCGAAAAAAGTCGACTTAGGTTTCCGGCTTTATCATGATGAACGTTTATCCGGCGACAGCACAATATCCTGTGCGCATTGTCACGCGTTAAATGCGGGCGGTGTCGATGGCAGAAAAACCTCAATTGGCGTTGGCGGTGCGGTAGGACCAATAAATGCGCCGACGGTATTCAACTCCGTATTTAATATCGAACAATTTTGGGATGGTCGTGCTGCAACCCTGCAGGAGCAAGCAGGCGGACCGCCGTTAAATCCTATCGAAATGGCCTCTAAATCCTGGGATGAAATTATTAGCAAGCTTGATAAAGATCCTGTCCTGAAAAAAGATTTCCAGGCGGTTTATCCGCAAGGATTTACCGGGGAAAATATTACTGATGCGATCGCCGAATTTGAAAAAACGTTGATAACGCCGGATTCCGCCTTTGATAAATGGCTACGTGGAGATGAAAATGCGCTGACCGCGCAACAGAAACACGGTTATCAATTATTTAAAGAAAATAAATGTGCAACCTGTCACGGCGGTATCATTTTAGGCGGGCGCTCTTTTGAACCATTGGGATTAAAGCGAGACTTTAATTTTGGCGAAATTACCGCAGCGGATATTGGTCGTATGAACGTCACCAAAGAGGTTCGCGATAAATTACGGCAAAAAGTCCCGGGCTTACGCAACGTCGCGTTAACGGCGCCTTATTTCCATCGGGGCGACGTACCGACGCTGGATGGCGCGGTAAAACTGATGCTGCGTTACCAGGTTGGCACCGATCTGCCGCAAAACGATATTGACGATATCGTCGCCTTCCTGGAAAGCCTGACCGGTGTTTATACGCCATATCAACCTGAATATGCGCAATGACAATGATGCTTGAAGCCAGAGATCTGTACTGCGAGCGGGACGAGAGGACGCTGTTTCGCGGGCTGTCGTTCACCGTGGACGCCGGGGAGTGGGTGCAGGTCACCGGCGGCAACGGCGCGGGAAAAACCACCCTGCTGCGCCTGCTGACCGGGCTGGCGCGCCCGGACGGCGGCGAGGTGTACTGGCAGGGCGAACCCCTGCGCCGCGTGCGCGACAGCTTCCATCGCAGCCTGCTGTGGATAGGGCACCAGCCGGGGATTAAATCCCGCCTGACGGCGCGGGAGAACCTGCACTTCTTCCACCCCGGCGACGGCGCGCGTCTCCCGGAGGCGCTGGCGCAGGCCGGGCTGGCGGGATTTGAGGACGTGCCGGTCGCCCGGCTCTCGGCCGGGCAGCAGCGCCGGGTGGCGCTGGCCCGCCTGTGGCTGACCCGCGCCGCGCTGTGGGTACTCGACGAACCGTTCACCGCCATTGACGTTAACGGCGTGGCGCGCCTCACCCGGCGGATGGCGGCGCACACGGCGCAGGGCGGGATGGTCATTCTCACCACCCACCAGCCGCTGCCGGGGGCCGCGGACACCGTCC